>DASTDR010000467.1:0-16047 GCA_035710265.1 Gemmatimonadales bacterium
GTGGGATACGACGGCAACCGTCGCGTGGCAGAATCTCGACACCGCCGTCCTCGGCCTGCAGCCCAACGGCCGGTACGCATCCGTGACGTCGAAGACGATCGGCACGGGCCGCGTCGTTGCCACGAGCGGCTCGCTGCTGGATACCCTCGTGATTCACGTCTCGGCTGATACGTCGTTCGGTCCCTCCGCACCCCGATAAACAGGAACAGGGTGTCGCGGCGCGGCTATATTGCGCGCCGTGACGCCAGCAGTGCTCCCCCCGCATCACCGGCCCGGCGGAGGCTTTCACAATCCCTGGGTCTCCCGGGCCGTCCCCGGATTCGGCAGTCTCCTCAAGTGGATGCTCGTGCATCGCACCACCCGGCCGCGCCCCAAAGATCCAGATCCATCCGTGTTCGCGCGCGTGCGACCGTCGTTTGTGGCTCCGCGCGCCCCGGCTGCGCAGCTCACGATCACGTGGGTCGGTCACGCGAGTCTGCTGGTCCAGCTCGGCGGTCGCAACATTCTCACGGATCCGATGTGGAGCATGCGCGCTTCGCCGGTTCGATTCGCGGGGCCCAAGCGCTGGGTCGAACCGGGGATCGCGCTCGATGAGCTGCCGCCGCTCGATATCGTGCTGCAGTCCCACAATCACTACGATCACCTCGATGATGTGACCGTCCGGCGGTTGGCCGATGCGCAACCGCACGCGAAGTGGGTGCTGCCACTCGGGCTGGCATCGTTCGTTCACAAGCGGGGCGTGCAGGAGGCCGTCGAGCTGGACTGGTGGCAGGAACGCGATTTGGGAGACCTGCGCGTTGTCGCGACGCCGGCGATGCATTTCAGCAGCCGCGCGATCGGCGACCGCGGTGACACGCTCTGGTGCGGATTCGCGCTCAGCATGTCAGGTGGCCGGCGTGTCTATTTCGCGGGGGACACCGGATTCCATCCGGAGTTCGGGATTATCGGCGAGCGGTACGGGCCGTTCGACGCGGCGCTCCTGCCGATCGGCGCCTACGAGCCCCGGTGGTTCATGCGATATCTGCACATGAATCCGGAAGAAGCCGTAGACGCGTTTCGCGCCGTGAACGCTCGCGTCATGGTGCCGATCCATTGGGGTACATTCAAGCTCACGGATGAGGCAATGGACGAGCCACCGAAGCGCGCGCGCGCCGCGTGGCTCGCCGCGGGACTGCCGGTCGAGGGCTACCGCCAGCTCGCGCACGGTGAGACGCTTTCCCTATGAGGAGGGGTTCGAGGTGATCCAGGCTCGTGGAGGTTGGTGGAGGTTGCTCGCCGTTGCCGCGCTTGTGACGGGTTGCGCTCGCCGTCCCGCTCCGCCGCTCGCCGGTCCGTCCTCGGCGCCCGTCCTCGAGACACCGGCGCGCGTCTCGCTGATCGCCGCTCCGGTCGAGGGCGACTGGAACGGGCTCGGCGACGAAGCCACCGCGCTGCTGTCGCAATATCTGCGCATCAACACCACGAATCCTCCGGGCAACGAGATCGCGGCCGCGCGCTGGCTGGCCGACGTGCTGCGGCGTGACGGGATCGACGTGCGGATCTTCGAGCCGGCCCCGGGGAAAGCGAACCTGTACGCGCGGCTCGCGGGCGACGGCAGCGCGCGGCCGATCGTATTGCTCAATCACATGGACGTGGTGCTGGCATCGCCCGAGTTCTGGACCGTGGATCCCTTCGCCGGCGTGGTGAAGGACGGCGCCGTCTGGGGTCGGGGCGCGCTGGACATGAAGGGTGAAGCGATCGCGCAGCTGATGACGATGCTGATCCTGAAGCGGGCCAAGGTCCCGCTCAAGCGCGACATCATCTTCCTCGCCACCTCCGACGAAGAAATCGGTGCGGGGGTGGGCGCCGCCTGGATCGCCGAGCAGCAGCCCGATCTCGTGCGCAACGCGGAGTTTCTGCTCAACGAGGGCGGGCTCACGCGGGCGAAGAGTGGAGGCGGGGGGGCGGGGGCGGGGACGGGGGCGGGGGGGGTCGAATTCTACGGGGTGGGCACGACGGAAAAGTCCCCGTTCTGGCTCAACATGACCGCGCGCGGCACGGCCGGCCACGGCTCGCGCCCCACAGCCGACAATCCGGTGCACCGCCTGATCCGCGCGCTCAATCGGGTCTCCGAATGGAAGACGCCGCTGATCGTGACACCGGCCGTCGAGCGTTCATTCCGCGATCTCGCGAGCATCGAGCGGGACACCACGGTGCGGCGGTGGCTGTCCGACATTCGCGCCGCCTTGCGTGACTCCGTCGCGGTGCGCGCGCTGACGAGCGATCTGACCTACAATGCCCTGCTGCGCAACACGATTTCGATCACGGGATTGAAGGGCAGCGACAAGACCAACGTCATCCCGCCCGTCGCCACCGCGGCGATCGACGTGCGCCTGCTTCCCGGCCAGGATCCTGCCGCGTTTCTCGCCGAGCTGGTGCGCATCATCGGGGATACGGCGGTGACGGTGAAGCCACAGGGCCCAAACTGGCCCGCCACCGAGAGCTCGACCGAAACGGAGATGTTCCGCGCGATCACGGAGGTCGCGCGCCGCCGGCATCCCGAGGCGCTCGTGACCACGATGATGCTCGCCGGGTTCACCGACAGCCACTACTTCCGGCGCATGGGGATCGCGAGTTACGGCCTTGGCCCGTTCCCGCTCACGCAAAGCGATTCGCGCGGCGTGCACGGCAACGACGAGCGCGTGAGTATCGAAGCGCTGCGGTCCGGCGTGCGGTTCTATTACGAGGTCGTGGCCCGCGTCGCCGCGAGATAGCTACTTGAGTGGAATGACGAATCTCACCGTGAGCTGCTCGGCGGTCTGAGGGCTCACGCTGCACGAACAGTCGGCGCCGATAAGGCGCTTGACGCCGAGCACCTCGGCGTCCGCAATGCCCGCCACATCGCGATACGTGATTTCCAAAGCGCGCCCGTCGATCACCCGATAACTGACGGGCCGGCCCAGCAGCCGGTGGTGCGGATCGATCCTGGCGAGCCCGTCCGCGAGCTTGCGCTGCAGCGCGCCGATCGATTCAGGCGTCATGCGTCGCGCAGCACCGCGGCGGCATTGCGCCGCATGCCGCGCGCGCCCGGCCGGGTGAACGGCGTTCCGCCGTACCGCGTGTCGAAATTTTCATCTGTCATCGCCGCCAGTTGCTGAACATCCGGCTCGGCCACGTCGTCCCGCACGGCGAATCCCGGGTCGGCGGTTGCCTGCGCAAAGCTCACGTTCCACGGACACACGTCCTGACACACGTCACAGCCGAAGATCCAATCGCCCAGCCGCGCCTGCTGCTCTTCGGTGAACTGGCCCCGATGCTCGATCGTGAGATACGAGATGCACGCGCGCGCGTCGAGATCGCGCGGCCCGACGAACGCCTGGGTGGGACAGGCGTCGAGACAGCGCGTGCAGGTTCCGCAACGGTCGGCCTCGAACGGCGTGTCGGGCTCGAGCTCGGCGTCGGTGAGCACGACACCGATGAACGTGAACGAGCCGATCTCCGGATTGATCAGCATCATGTTCTTGCCAATCCAGCCGAGGCCGGCCAGCTGCGCGAGCTCGCGCTCGGGAACCGGACCCGCGTCGACATAGCAGCGTGTCGCGGCGCCGGGGATCAGCTCACGGAGCGCAGCGGCGAGCCGTTCCAGCCGCTCGCCCAGGACGTCGTGATAGTCGGAAGACCACGCGTATTGAGCAACGCGCGGCTGACCCCGGGGCGCCGCCCCGGGGTGAGCCGAACCATGGAAATAATTTGTCAGCGTAACAACCGCCGACCTCGCTCCCGGCATGATCCCGCGCGGGTCTTTGCGCTGCTCGGCCTGGCGGTTGAGGTACGTCATCGTTCCGGCATGGCCGTTTGCCAGCCAGCGGTCGAGCTCAGCCGCATGCGGATTGCGCTCGAGCGCCGCGATGCCGACTCTGCTGAAGCCGAGCGCTGCGGCGCGTTGTTTGAGCGCGATCACAAGCCCATGGTCTCGCGCCGCCAGCGCGCGAAGTTCACGACGTCGTCGATTGGAGGAATGGCGTGCTCGTCGCCGTACGCGGTGAACATGCGCCACTCCATGTAATCGCGCGGCGGCAGCGGAAGGAACGGCGGGCGCCGGTACCAGTCGCGGGCGCGAAAGCTCCAGGCGAGTCGCAACAGATCGACCGCCAGACGCGGGCGCACGAGCGCTTTCAACGCCAACCGCGTGTAAAACGCGGACCAACTCGCAATACGCTGCATACCTTCTGTATATTCCCGGCCTATGACGCTGGCAAGCAGCACGAGGCCGCGCGCGCTTGGACTCGCCTCATATCGAGGCGAGTTTCCCATCTTCAGGGACAGCATTTACCTCAACACCTGCTCGCTTGGCGCGCTCGGCGAGCGCTCCCGCCGCAAGGTAGCGGAATTCCTCGACATCTGGCAGCGGCGCGGGGCCTCAGCCTGGTATGACGTGTGGTGGGAAGCGCTGACCGAGCTGCGCGCCCGCTATGGCCGGATCGTGAACGCGGGCGCCGGCGAGATCGCGCTGGCGCCCAGTATCTCCGTCGCGCTGAGTGCTGTCGCGGAGGCGATCGACTACACCCGGCGCCCCAAGGTCGTCACCACCTCCCTCGACTTTCCGACGGTCGCCTATCAGTGGCTCGCAAAAGCCGGCCAGGGCGTAGAGCTCGTCGTCGTCGAGAGTCCTGATCAGGTCACCGTTCCCGTCGAGGCGATCGCGCGCGCCGTCGACGATCGCACGGCGCTGGTCGTCACGTCCCACGTATACTTCACGACCGGCGCGATCCAGGATATCCAGCGCGTGTCCGACGTGGCGCACAGCCGCGGCGCGCTGTGCGTGATCGACGCGTATCAATCGGTCGGCCAGCTTCCCGTGGACGTCGCGGCCAGCGGCGTCGACGCGCTCGTGGCCGGCGGCCTCAAATGGCTGCTCGGCGGTCCCGGGATCGTGTTTCTCTATGTGCGCGACGCGCTGGCCCGGCGGCTGGCGCCGAGCATCGCGGGCTGGTTCGGCCAGCGGGATCAGTTTGCGTTTGACCCCCGCGCGCTGACTTTTCACGACGGTGCGCGCCGCTTCGAGCTCGGAACGCCGGCGCTCGCCGCGGTTTATGCGCAGCTGGGGGGCCTTGCATACATCGAGGAGATCGGTGTTCCGAGGATCCGGGACGTTACGGTGGAGTTGACCGAGGACTTCATCGCCACCTTGCGGGGGGCGGGTTTCAAGCCCAAGGTCGCCGCCGATCCCAAGGAGCGCTCCGCCATCATCATGGTGCCGATGCCCGACCCCGCCGCCAGCGTTCGGCACCTCGCCGCCGGCGGCATCATCGCCGACACGCGACCCGGCCATGTCCGGTTCTCGCCCTTCTTCTATAACGTGCAGGAAGACCATGTCCGAGCAACCGAGCGCCTCGCCTCGCAGCCCGCTCACTGAAGACGAACAACTTCTCATCCCGCCGCAGATCGTTCCGATCGAGCGGCGGGCCTCCTTCACCAGCACCGACCCCTGGCGGGTGCTGCGGATCATGGGAGAGTTCGTCGAGGGCTTCGATACGCTGTCCGACGTGCGCAACGCCGTCACGATCTTCGGCTCGGCGCGCACCGCGGAAACGAGTCCGGAGTACGATGCCGCTTTTCAGACCGCCAAGATGCTCGCCAAGGAGGGGTTCGCGGTCATCACCGGCGGCGGGCCGGGTATCATGGAGGCGGCCAATCGGGGCGCCAAAGAGGGCGGCGGGCTCTCGATCGGCTGTAATATCGAGCTGCCGTTCGAGCAGGGCACCAACCGGTGGGTGGAGCGATCCATCAATTTCCGGTACTTCTTTGTCCGAAAAACGATGTTCGTGAAGTACTCGACCGCCTTTATCACTTTTCCCGGCGGATATGGGACGATGGACGAGCTGTTCGAGGCGCTGACGCTCGTGCAAACGGGAAAGGTGAAGCAGTTCCCCGTGGTGCTGTTCGGCCGGGACTACTGGGGTGGTCTCGCCGACTGGCTCAAGGAACGCGTGGCGGGCGAAGGCAAGATTTCGCCGGAGGACCTCAATCTGTTTCTGGTCACGGACGATCCCAAACAGGCGTTGGCCTGGATTGTGGAAGCTCGCGAACGGCGGACGCGCGCGTTCCGCGCCATGCAACCGATCAGCCAGAGCACTCGATGACGCAAAACGAATATCTGCGCGGCCAGCGCATCAATCCGAAGCCGATCACGGGCAAAGAGACGGTTGCCGAGCTCGTGGACAATGCGTTTCTCGCATACAACGCGGGACGCTTGAGCGAAGGCTGCCGGCTGTTCACGGAGCGCATGCTCGAGGAGGACGTGACCGTGGGCATGAGCCTCACCGGCGCGATGACGCCGGCCGGTCTCGGCATGTCCACGATCATCCCGCTCATCGAGGCGGGCTTCCTCGACTGGATGGTCTCCACCGGCGCGAATCTCTATCACGACGCGCATTTCGGCCTCGGGATGGCGATGCACCGAGGCACGCCGTTCGCGGATGACGTCGTGCTGCGCGAAGAAGGCGTCGTGCGCATCTACGACATCTTCTTCGACTACGACGTTCTGCTCTCGACGGACCGCTTCATTCGCGAAGTGTCGGCCCGGCCCGAATTCCAGCGGGCGATGAGCACCGCCGAGTATCACTACCTGCTGGGCGGATACGTTCGCGAGCGTGAGAAAGCGCTTGGACTGACGCGCAAGTCGGTGCTCGGCGCGGCGCATGCCGCGGCCGTCCCGATTTACACGTCGTCGCCCGGTGATTCGTCGATCGGCATGAACGTGGCGGAGCAGGCGCTTTCGGGCAGCAAGCTGCGGTTCGATGTGAGCGCCGACGTCAACGAGACATCGGCGATCGTGTTCGCGGCCAAGGTGAAGGGCGGCAAGAGCGGCGTGCTGATCGTCGGCGGCGGGAGTCCCAAGAATTTCGTGCTGCAGACGGAGCCGCAGATACAGGAAGTCCTTGGCATCAGTGAAAAGGGTCACGACTACTATCTCCAGCTGACCGATGCCCGCCCGGATACAGGCGGGTTGTCCGGGGCCACGCCGGCGGAGGCCGTGAGCTGGGGCAAGGTCGATCCCGACAAGCTGCCCGGCACGGTCGTGGCGTATCTCGACAACACCGTGGCATTCCCCATCCTGGCCGCGTACGCGCTGGCCCGGCGCAAGCCCCGCACCCTGAAGCGCCTGTACGAGAAGCGCGCCGACATGATGCGCGAGCTGACTGATTCGTACCTCGAGGCGAAAGAGGATCGAGACGCGCGCGCCGAGGCAGCCACTGGCGGCCGCGCAACCTGACACGGGGAAATCGGGAAGCCCTACGAGGGCGTACGCCGCGTACGTCCTGGGGCTGCTCACGCTCGTCAACCTGCTCAATTACCTGGACCGCAACGTCGTCTACGCGGTGTTCGAGCCGGTCAAGCAGGAGCTGAAGCTCACCGACGCGCAGCTCGGCTGGCTGGGCTCCGCCTACATCATCGTGCTCTCGCTCGCCGCGCTGCCGCTCGGCGTCATCGGCGACCTGAAGTCGCGCCGCAGCGTCATCACCTGGGGCGTCACGGTGTGGAGTGCCGCCACCGCCGCGGGCGGATTCGTGCGCCACTTCTGGCAGCTGTTCGCGTGCCGGGCGCTCGTGGGATTCGGCGAAGCGGGCTACGGTCCCGCGTCGCAGGCGATCATCGCCCAGTACTACAAGGGCCGGCGCCGCGCATTCGCGATCGGGATCTACTCCGTCGGCATGGCGCTTGGCGGCGTGCTCGGCATCTGGCTGGGCGGTGTGATCGCCGAGAAATACGGATGGCGCTGGGCATTCATCTGGATGGGAGTTCCCGGACTCGTGCTCGCGCTCCTCGCGTCACGGCTGCGCGAGTTGGACCGGCGGCCGCCGCCACCCGTCGTCGAGAGCCTGCGGCAGTGGTGGCGCCACGGCATGCATGGCGTGACCCAGTACGTCATGCCGCTCGCGATTTGCGCGGGGATTGGCGCCCTGATCGCCGGTATTCTGGCGCTGTTCGAGCGCATCCCGTCGCAGGTCACCACCGCGGTGTTCAGCGTCGGCGTGAGCATCGGCATCGCGTGGACGGTGTGGCGTCTGGTGCCGCTGGCGGTGCGGCGCACCACGGAGGCGGGTGCCGTGGCCGCGGGCGCGCTCGACGACTTCCAGGATGCCGCCGCGCTCGTGCTGCGCACGCCGACGCTGATCTGGATATTTCTCGGCGGCGCGATGGTGACGTTCGCCGTGAACGGCCTGATCGCGTGGGCGGCCGCGTTCATGCAGCGCGTGCACGGGTTGTCGATCGCGAATGTCGGGGCGCAATTCGGCGTGTGGGCCCTGGCCGGCGGCGTGGTGGGTGCGCTGGTGGGGGGGAGAATGGCCGACCGGCTGCATCACCGCTGGCGCGGCGGGCGCGTGCTCGTTTCCGGCACCGGGTTCGTGCTTGGCGCGCCCGTGTGCGCGGCGCTGCTCCTGGTGAACGATCTGCGCTGGTTCGCACCGCTCATCATGGCGACCTACTTCCTCTATACCTGGTACAATGGACCGCTTGTCGCCGTGATCCTCGACGTGGTGCCGCCCGCGGTGCAGGCGTCGGTCCTCGGCGCGTTCGTGCTGTTCTCCCATCTCGCCGGTGACGCGCTCGCGCCGCCGTTGATCGGCTACCTCTCGGATCGGATCGGTAATCTGCGCACGGCCATGTTGCTCCTGCCGGCGGTCGGCATGCTCGGTGGCATGGTGATTCTCATCGCCCTGAAAACCGTCGCCCGCGACATGTCGCGCGTCGGGAGTGCGGCATGAAGATCGCCGTGATCTTCGATTCGCTTCATCCCGAATGGGAAGACGAGGCGTTCAAGCGCGAAGTCGAGCAAAAGGTCGAGGAAGCCGAATACGACGTCGCGCGCGCGCTCATGGCGGGGGGGCATGACGTCCTGATGATCGGCATCGGCGACGACGTCCCGCCGCTGCTCGGCAAACTCGCGGCCTTCCAGCCCAGGCTCGTGTTCAATGGGTGCGAAGGATTTCGCAAGAACGCGCGACACGAGTACGCGATCGCGGCGCTGCTCGACATGTACGGCTATCGCTATACGGGATCGTCCCCCACCGCCCTGCTGGTCGCGCGCAACAAGTCGCTGACCAAGAAGGTGCTCGCCTATCACGGCATCCGCGTTCCGGCGTTCGCGGAATTTCACGAAGGCGACGCGCTGGTCCGCCCGTCCGAGCTCCGGTTCCCGTTGATCGTGAAACCGCTGCTCGAAGACGCGTCGATCGGCATCGCGCAGGCGTCGGTGGTCGAGGACGACGCGAGCCTGAAGCAGCGCATTGAATTCATCCATTCCAAGTATCATCAGGCGGCGATCGTCGAAGAGCTGGTCGAGGGACGCGAAGTCTATGTGGGCCTGCTCGGCAACGACGAGCTCGAAGTCTTGCCGCTGACCGAGATGACGTTCGGCGAGCCGGAGACGGGTGAACACCGGATCGCGACGTACAAGGCGAAGTGGGACGAAGATTACCGGAAAAAGAAGAAGATCAGGAATGTCTTCGCGAAAGGGGTCTCGGAGCAGCTCACCGTGCGGATCGGCGAGATCTGCAGCACCGCCTTCCACGCGTTGTGGCTGCAGGATTACGGACGCGTGGACGTGCGGCTCGCGCACGATGACGAAGTCTACGTCCTCGAAGTGAACCCCAATCCGTTCATTGCGGCCGAGCACGAGATGGCGGAAGCCGCGGCGAAGTCGGGCCTCAAGTACAACGCGTTCATCCAGCGCATCGTGGATGCAGCGATGGCGCGATGACCCGCGAAGTTCCCACCCCCGAGCTGCGCTGCCCCCGCTGTCACACCGAGCTGGAGCGGTTCTGGGGATACTGCCCGAGCTGCAGCCGCAAGCTCGAGTGGAAGGACACGCAGCGCGAGACCGGCGCCGAGTGCTACTACTGCGGCTGGATGGTGTCCGACGCTTCGTCGTTCTGCCCCTGGTGCGGCCGCAACATCAAGGACGACGATTCCAGCGAGGAGCCGCTGAAGGCGCCGAAGGGGTTCAAGTTCCACGCGCGCTGCGACTGGGGCTGCGGCGGCGGCGTGATGTACCCGATGCGCTTTTGTCCATGGTGCGGGCGCGCGCAAACCTGGCGTTACGACCATTTCCAGAACTCGTGCCCGCACTGCGACCGCGGTGTGGACGACTGGATGGCCACCTGCCCGTGGTGCGGCGAGGACGCGACGGGACGCGACCTCATTCCCCGCGCGCTGCGCCGCGCCCGGCGGCTGCTCATCGTGTCCCGGATTCGCGATTGGCATTATCGCGTCGCGCTGCGGCCGGGCGTATCCGGCGTGGCGCCGCGCGCGCCCAAGGTCATCGAGCTCGACCGCCGGTACGTGACCGGCAAACGCCGCCGCGACGAGATCTCCTGGAACATGCTCACCGGACTCCTGCTCCACGAGCTGGGCCACTCATTCCTCTATCATCACTGGTCCTGGACGCGCACGGGCCGATTCCGGCGCGCATTCGGTGAGGTGCGCAAAGCGTATCGCGTGGCCGACGAGCACTGGGTGGACTTCGAACGGCGCCGGATCGCGACGACCTTGACCGACTACGTGAGCGCGTACGCGGCGACGCATCCGCAGGAAGACTTCGCGGAGACGTTCCGGTTCTACGTGATGCGGCGGGGGCGGTTACGGGAGTTGTTCGCGGAATTCGGGCGCAAGCGCAAAGGCGTGCGGCTGTACGAGAAGTTTCTCGTGCTGCACGATTTTGTGAGGAGTTTGCGAGGCTGGAAATGACACGGGGGCCGGCCAATGACCGGCCCCCGCGGAACTGCTAGCGCAACGTGAAGTTCAGACCCATCAGCAGCTGGAACGACGTCTGGTTATGAAATAGCCCGCGCAGCTCGACGTATGGATGTGTCTCGCCGTAGCGCGTCTCGACTCCGCCGATCAGGTTGAACCCCGCGTCGGAATCACCGCCTCCGGTCAGGAGGTTGAGCCCACCGCCAAAATAGAGCGGCGTGCCCGCTGCCAGAACCTTGGCATCGGCGTTCCAACCCAGCCGAGTCCCGCCGTCCACCAGGTAATAATCGAACGACGGGTAGAACGCGATCGCCGGGCTCAGAGGCATCTGCATCTGGACTCCCAGTGCCCCTCTTTCCATATCCGTGTTGTAGCCGCCGTGAAAACCAAAGTGCGCCCGCTGCGCGGTCGCACGGCTTACGCCGGCTGCACATGCCAACAGGATCAGAACTGTCAGGATGCGTCGAAACATGTTCGCCTCCCGGTTATGGTGCGGTGGTACCTACCCCATGCGCCACGAACCAGGTTCCCTCATTCGTTCAGACGGAGTAGTGCTTCGGATTGAAAGCAAAGCGGCGAGGGTCGATGCCACCCCTCGCCGCCACAGCGCCGCCCGTCGCCGCCGTCGTTACCCGGCGAAGCAGTACCCGCAGCCCTTCTCCTGCGCCCGCGCGACGGCCAGCACGCCCGACGGCACCACCTGGGTGCCCGGGAGCAGCCCGGCGACCCAGTCCGCTTTCACCGCGGCGCCGTCCATTCCCATTTTCTGGGCGACCATGCCGCTGTACACCGTCAACGCCACGTTGCAGACGCCGAATAAGACGCCGCTCGCGAGCAGCGCTTCGACGCCCGTGCCGGGCAGCGGCAACGGCATGACCTTCGCGAAGATGTTCTTCGTCGCGGCCGCCTCACCGTCCTTGATCTGGAACGCCTCGCCGAGTTTGTACTTCGCCCACAGCTCGTCCTTCATCGCGAGCGGAATCGCGGCATGACGCAGAATCACGACGCCGGAATTGTCGGTGTCCTTGGTGCCGTAATTCTCGTTGTTGCCGATGAGCCAGACGCGCGGCCAGATCACCGGCATGCCGCTGTTCACCTCGGGCGCGTCGAACACCATCTTGTGCTTCCCGGTGATGCGGTTGAGCCATGTCTCGAATGCCGGATCGGCCGCGGTCGCCGGCCCGCTGCGCGGCTTCGCTTCGAGCCGCAGCGGCGTGAGGCTTGCGAGACCCGCAGCGGCAGCGGCGGCCATGGTACCCAGAAAGCCGCGGCGGGGAGTGGTGACGTTGTCGAGCTCGAACATCGGAAACCTCCTCAAGTGGTGAACTACGGAGCGCGGCGTACGGCTGACCGCGTTGGATAAGCGACATCAGGTGGTGAATCGCCGTTGGGCCAGTCGTTCTCCTTGCCCTTGTAATCGGGGCGCGGCTGGGCGTTGACGTAGGCGGCGACGTCGACGGCCTGCTGGTCCGTCAGCGTTCCGGGTGAATCGAACGGCATGTTGCGCTTGATGAAATCGGCGGCGGTGCGAATGCGCGCCATCCCGGCGCCCACGTTGTAGGACCGCGGACCCCACACGGGCGGTGCGACCGCGGTCCCCTCGCCCCCGGCGCCATGGCACTTGGCGCACGTCGCGCTGAATACACGCGCGCCCGCGGCGGTATCCGGCAGGAACGCCGCCCACTTCTGCAGCCGTGCGCCGCCCGCCACCGCTGGTGGCCCGACCGGCGCGCCACGCGAGAGAAACGCGAAGTACGCCACGATATCGCGCATCTCGGGGCTCGCCGGATCCAGCGCCGTGCCGTTCATGCTGCGACGGAAACAGTCGTTGACGCGGTATTCGATGGTTTCGACGATGCCACTGCGGGGACGGTACTGCGGATAACGAGCGAACACCCCGATCCAGGAGCCGCTCTCGCGCCGTCCGGCATCGAGATGGCAGCTGGTGCAACGCAGGTGATTCCCCACGTGGTTCGGCACGCTGTCACGCGTGGCCAGGAGAATCGCCCGGCCGCGTCGCACGGCAACGCCAAAGGGCCCCCTGGGAATGACCGTGTCCGGCATGGTGGCCGCCGCCGCGGCTTGCGGGGGCGGCACCGACCGGGAACAGGCAGCTAGGGAAACAATCCAGCTGAGTACAAGCCAGGCACTGGAGCGCACCGGGCGGGAAAATACCGCCGTTTCGGAAGGCGGCAACCTTTCGCAGGTATCGAGTATCCAACCGAACGTATCCTCCACCCTGGAATTGCCCATGCTTGCTTCGTTCCTGACGCTGCTCGTTGCGGCGCAGTACCACTCCACGATCGACTCCGCGACTGTCACCCGAGTTCTGTCGCAGCTCAGGACAAGCGACTCGGCGATCTGCTATCTCGCCGGCCAGGCGCTGAACAACTACGGCGGATTCTGGGGATGGAGCTACTCGGAGCCGGGGATGCCGATGCCTCGCCCCATGCCCACTCCCATGCCCATGCCGGGGGGCGGTGCGATGGGCATGCACCTGGATTTTCATGATCCTGGATCCAGAGTCGATCCCAGCGTGCTACGCGCGTTCGGCGCATTCGTTCGGGATGACAACCGGTGTGTTCGGGGAATCGCGGCGCGCGTCCTCGGCAGACATGGCGGCTCCCAAGAGTACGATCTGTTCATCTCGATGCTTCGTGATCAGCGCGCCGAGCTGCGGGAGACCGGCGCACTGGGCCTCGGCGAAATGGAGGAGTTGCGGTCCATCAATCCCCTCGGCGCGGTTCTGGAGCGCGACGAGAGTCCCGCTGTGCGCATGATGGCCGCGTGGGCGCTCGGCGAAATCGAGGAAGAAAGCGCGATCGACCCGCTGGCACGGGCCCTGAAGGATCGGTCGCCGGACGTGCGCCGGACCGCCGCCTGGGCAATCGGCCAGATCGAGGACGAACGGGGCGTGCGCCCGCTCGGCGTTGCGCTGGGCGATTCGAACCTCGACGTCCGGCTCACCGCCGTGTGGGCACTGGGTGAGATCGAAAAGGGTAGCGCCGTGCCGCTGCTGACGACCGCGACGAAGGACCGCGAGCCGCGCGTCCGCCAGGCCGCCGCGTGGGCGCTCGGAGCAATTGAAAGCGGTTCGGGGGTCGACGCGCTGGCACCGCTCGTTCGCGACCCCGTTCTGAGCGTCCGCAAAACGGCCCTCTGGGCTTTGGGAGAAATCGAGGACGCCAGCGGTGTCCCTGTGGTCGAAGTCGGGCTCCGGGATTCGGATCCTGAAGTGCGCGTGCTGTCCGCTTGGGCCCTGGGGGGGATCGAAGCCGAGAGCGCTATTCCCGCGCTACTCACGGCGCTGAAGGACAGCGATGTCGATGTGCGCGCGACGGCGGCCTGGGCGCTCGGACAAATCGAGAGCCCGAGCGCGCGAGACGGGCTCGTTGCCGCTCAGCGCGACGAAGCCGTCGCGGTGCGGCGGGCGGCCAGTTGGGCGCTCAAGCAGCTCGACGACGACGACCCGCACATCCGCATTCGCCCGCGCGTCAACGTCAAACCTTGATGCGCCCTCGTTCGACGATTCTCCCGTAGTCGCGCAGCTCCTCGGCCTCCCGGGTTTCATCCCAGCCGAGGAGCTTTTGCATTCGGCTCGCGACCACGCCGGCCACCGACTGCCCCTGGTCGCGCATTTCGTGGTACAGATGCAGGCGCCTGATCAACACATCCTGGAGCCGCACCGCCAGCTCCCGCTCGACGGCGTAACTGACCTCCGCCCAAATCTCGGGCCGGCCCGGGACGATCGGCTCACCGAGCGGACGCTCGCGATCGACCAGGTTGAGCACCGCCGCCGCCTCGCTGCCATAGCTTGCGACGAGGTGCCGCGCGGTCGGTTCGAACGCGCCGCGGGAGCGCGCGGCTTCCACCAGCACTTCCAGGTCCGCCGACTCGCCGCCTGGCAACGCTTCGCGGTCTGTCGGTGGATGCGGAGCCACCCGCCGGCCATCGAGCTGATGCAGTCGTTTGGCGACGCGATCGACGACATCCTGTGCCATGACCCGGTAGGTCGTCAGTTTGCCGCCGACAATCGACACGAGCCCATGTGCGCTCTCTTCGATCGCGTGTTCGCGGGACACCTGGGAGGGACTCGCGTTGTCCTGGTGCAGCAACGGGCGCAGCCCGGCCCATCCCGAGATGACGTCGTTCGTGGTGAGGTGCGCATCCGGGAATGCCGCGTTCGCCGATCGGAGCAGATAGGTGACGTCGGCGGACGTGACCCGCAGCTCGTCGGGTGACGCGTCCGCATCGGTGTCGGTCGTGCCGATGTACGAGAGCTCGCCCCACGGCAACACGAACATCACTCGGCCGTCGATCGGTGAAAACAATGTGACGGCGTGCTCGTTCGACATCCGGCGTCGCGGCACGAAGACGTGTGCGCCTTTGGTGGGCCGGAGCAACGGCTTGGCCGCCGGATCGTCCAATTGGCGGAGCGCGTCCGACCAGGGGCCGGTGGCGTTGACGACCACGCTGGCCCGAATACTTCCCGTCTCGCCCGTGAGCACGTCGTGCACCGCGGCCCCGCGGATCCTGCCGTCCGGCTTGAGCAGCGCCGTCGCCTCGACGTAGTTGGCGACCAGCGCGCCCGCGCGCGCCGCCGCGCGAATCGTGGCGAGGACCAGGCGGGCGTCGTCGACTTGCGCGTCGTAGTACAGCGACGCGCCCACAAGTCCCTTGTCACGCACGCCGGGCTCGACCTTGCGGACCTTTTTGGCGCTGAGCCAGCGGTGCCGCCGCACGTTGCGGAACGCGGACAGCAGATCGTACAGCCACATGCCGGCGCGGAGTTTCCAGGCCGGCACACGGCCGCCGCGATAGAGCGGAAACAGAAACGCGAGGGGGCGGACGAGGTGCGGCGCGATTTTGAGAAGCACGCGACGCTCGCGGCTCGACTCGAACACCAGGCGAAACGCGTACTGCTCCAGGTAGCGCACGCCGCCGTGCACCAGGCGCGAGGAATGGGACGAGGTACCGCTCCCGAAGTCGCCCTTATCGATCAGCGCGGTGCGGAATCCGCGCATGGCGGCGTCCCGCGCGATCCCCGCGCCCGTGATTCCGCCGCCGATGACCAGCACGTCGACCGGCGCATCGACCAGAGACCGATCCAACTCCCCTCCACTTGGGGCTGGTGGTAGGTTTCGAAGCCCAAATAGGAGCGTGAATCTAATGCCGGGTCTCAACGGACGGCGCGTGGCTGTCGTCGCCGGCGTCCGGACGCCGTTCAGTAAAGCTGGCACGTCGTTGAAAGACGTGCGCGCCGTCGATCTCGCGCGGTACGCCGCGCGCGAGCTGCTCGAGCGCACGAAT
>DASTDR010000468.1:0-2222 GCA_035710265.1 Gemmatimonadales bacterium
CCGGGGGGGGCGCCTCGGCCCGTTCCAGGGCCGCGAGCCCGCGCCCAATCAGGATCCGATCCCAGCGCCCGCGGTCTTGATCCAGCAGCAGGATCGGCTCGCCCGTCGGTCCCACGCGCGCCCGGATGCGCGAGGCTTGCAGCTCCATCAGCGCGACGAGACCATGTACCTCCGGTTGGTCAGGAGTGAGCTGAGCCAGGATCCGGCCCAGTCGCAGCGCGTCCTCACAGAGTGCGGGCCGAACCCAATCCGTTCCGGCAGTGGCGGAATAGCCTTCATTGAAGATGAGATAGATGACCTCGAGCACCGATTCGAGCCGGGCGTTCAGCTCCGTTCCCCGCGGCACCTCGAATGGAACGTGCGCCGCGGCAAGCGTCCGTTTGGCGCGCACGATCCGCTGTTGAATCGTCGACTTGGGGACCAGAAAGGCGCGCGCGATCTCGTCGGTGGTGAGGCCGCCGAGCAGGCGCAGCGTCAGAGCAACGCGCGCTTCGGTCGTGAGCACGGGATGGCACGCGGTGAAGATGAGGCTCAGCAGGTCGTCGCCCACGTGATCGTCGAGCGCAGCGGCGAGGCTCTCCTCCGGACTCCCCTGCCCCTCGTCGAGCTCTCGGCTCAGATGCTCGTGCTTGGTGTCCTGCATCTTGCGGCGCCGCAGATGATCGATCGCCCGGTGCTTCGCGGTCGCCATGAGCCAAGCCGCCGGATTGTCCGGAATGCCGGAGGCGGGCCACTGCTCGAGCGCGGCCACGAGCGCGTCTTGCGCAAAGTCCTCGGCGAGCCCGACGTCGCCGACCATCCGGGCCAGGCCGGCGATGAGTCTGGCGGACTCGATCCGCCAGACGGCATCGATGGCGTCGGCAGCTTTGTGACCAGTCACCGCTTTTTGAGGCGTTCGATGGCGGCGCGCTGGCGCCGTTCCTGCTCGCGCAGCTCGGGCGTGAATTCCTTCCCGAAGTCCTCTTCCTCGAACACCTGGCGAATCTCCACTTCCTCACCGTCCCGGAACGGGATCCGTTTGGCCCATTCGAGCGCCTCGGCCTTGTTCTTTACCTGCCAGATCCAGAATCCCGCGACCAGCTCCTTCGTCTCCGTAAACGGGCCGTCCCGCACCGTACGCTTCTTGCCGTCAAAGGTGATCCGCGTGCCCTTCGAGGAATCGTGCAACCCCTCACCCGCGAGCATGATGCCGGCCTTCACCAACTCGTCGTTGAACCTTCCCATTTCGGCCAGCTGCTCGGTCGTCGGCAGGATCCCGGCTTCGGAATCCTTGGTGGCCTTGACCATCACAATGAATCGCATCCTGGTCTCGCTTTCGGTCGATGTTAGAATTGGTGCAGCTGTTCTCATTCAGGCGACGAACGAGCCCGAGCGAAATCGACATCCGCGGATATCATTGGGGTAGGCCAATTTAGGAGTTAGACCCATGTGCAGGAACATCAAGACTCTCGCCAACTTCGAGCCTCCGGCCACCGACGATGAGATCCGGGCGTCGGCGTTGCAGTTTGTGCGCAAGCTCTCCGGGACCACGAATCCCTCGCATGCGAACGAGGCCGTGTTCAATGCCGCCGTCGAAGACGTGACCGTCATCGCGCGGCGCCTAGTCGACTCGCTCACCACGAAGGCCCCACCCAGGAATCGTGAGGACGAGGCGCGCAAGGCCCGTGAACGGGCTGCGAAACGGTTTGGATAGCGGGTCCATCCAACGGGTTAACGCCTAAAGCGACTAGGCCCCCACCGCAAATCCCCCTAGGCTCAACGAATGGTGGGGTGAAAAAAAACAGGCTGCGAAGACTCGCAGCCTGCGTGCTATTCCGAATGCCCTGGCTCGGATTCGAACCGAGACGCCTCGCGGCACTGCCCCCTCAAGACAGCGTGTCTACCAGTTCCACCACCAGGGCGAGCGACGAAAAATAGAGAGGTTTTCGCATGAAGTACAGACAGGCAGTGCTGGTGCTCATTCTTGCGGCATGCAGTGGCCAGCGTCAGGAAACCACCTCAGACGTCCGGCCCCTCTCCGGTGCAGGAGACTGGACGACGTACAACGGCTCCCTCAGCGGTGAGCGCTACTCGACGCTGAACGAAATCACGCCCGACAACGTGTCCCGTTTGCAGCAGACCTGCGTTTTCGAGACGCAGGACACGGTGAGCTTCCAGTCGGGCATCGTTGCGGTCGGCGGCACGCTCTACTTCACGACGTTCAATACGACCTATGCGGTGGA
>DASTDR010000469.1:0-12665 GCA_035710265.1 Gemmatimonadales bacterium
GATGTGAAGTTCAACGGCGGCCAGGCAACGAGCAGCGCGACGGTGAGTTTCCTGCAGGTAGGAGCGAGCGTCACGCGCCGCTGAATGGGCCGACTCGGAATCGAACCGAGAACCTACTGATTAAGAGTCAGTTGCTCTGCCAGTTGAGCTATCGGCCCTGGTGGGGGCGGCGGAAAAATCATCAGGGCCCGAGGCAGAGGCAAGGGAACGACTCGGCAGCCCGATCTTCGTACCCCAGTCGTCCGTCAGCTTGAACGTCTCCGCCATCGGAAAGCGCAGCACCCACAGCCGGCGCGCCAGGTCCTTCAGGGACCAGATCACGGTCCGCTGCACCTCTACCGACGACCACTGCCCGAACTCATTGTGCGCCAGATCAGTCCGTAACGCCTCCGCGATGCTGGCTGCTAACTCCTCATATTCGTGCTGCTGTGGCTTCTGTGGAACCTTTTTGGTGCCCTTTTTGGGACCAAAACCTTCCCCCCACAAGACCCACTCTAACGTCACGTCCTGAATCCCTAAGTCCTTGGCCTTCGTGACGATCAGGCGCGCAACGTCGGCGGGAAATTTCTCGCGGTGCGGCCATTTCTTTATCGCTGCTTCAGTTACGCCGCCTCCCAACGCAGCGGCGAACTGACGATAGCTGAGCGAGATCCCTTCCCAGGGACTGAACACGTCCAGGAGCACAGCGAGCCGACCAGCTACAGGGACCCGTTTCGGGCCAGTTTCGGGCTTGACAGGGGACATTTTGGGCCTAGTTTCGTGTCGTTCGGTGGAGACGTTGGGACTACTTGGGTCCCTAAGCTGCCTCCACTAACCACCGCAGTCAAGCGCCCACTGCCCTTGGAGATCCTTATGTTCGTTCGCCGCTCCCTACTCGTCCTCGCTCTTGCGCTCTCCGTAGCGCGCTGCGCGGACCAACCGACAGCGGTGAACCGCCCCTCGGGTCCCCAGTTTCTGAAATGGTCAGGGGCTCCTCAGTTCACGTCGCAGACGCGGGCGCGGGCGCGGCGCTCCGGCGCCATGGCGCTGACGCCTCCGCTGAGCCTCGATCAGTACACCGTCTCGTTTTGGGCGGTACGCGGCGAGACGCGGTCGATTCGGATCAACTACAGCAGCCCCATCGATAGTGCCGTCCATCCGTTCCTCGAGCTGACGACCACCGACCCGACGTTCGCGCCGGAGATCGGTGAGATCGCAGTCGGCGATTCGGTGCAGATTACGGTAACGGTCGACACCTCGAAGATTGGTGTCCGGTTCGAGCCGACTGGCCTCCAGTTCGGCACGGCTTCCGAGTTGAAGATCTGGTATGGCGGCGCCGACGGTGACCTTAACGGCGACGGCAGCGCGGATACGACCGACGCACAGCTCGAGCAGCAGCTGCTGGGCCTGTGGTATCGCGAGTACTCCAATGACGAGTGGAGCGAGGTCTCGGCAACGCAAAACGCCGACGACAAGTCGTTCCTGTATGCGCTGCCGCATTTCTGCGAATATGCTGTCGCGGCGCTGGCGGACTGGGTCATCGCCTGGTAATCGGATCACGATCCCAATGTCCAATCACAAGAATCGCGACCAGCGCCTCTTAGAGGCGTCCCCGGTCGTCGCGAAAGCCCGCTCACTCGCCGCTGCCGGCCATCACGCCGCGCTGGTTGAGTTCCTGGGCTCGCGCGCCCCAACCGAGCTCGAGGATACGACCCTCGCGCTGCTGTATGGGATCGCGCAGGCCCGGCTCGGCCGGCACCAACAGGGCCTTGAGTGGATCGATCGAGCACTGGCCAGCGCCCGCCAGCGCGAGGAGCACGGCGTCGAGCGGCATGCGCTGAACGCGCGAGGCGCGATCGCCCTCGCCTGGGGCAAGCTGACCGAGGCGGCGGACTTCTGCACGCAGGCCCTCATGGCCTCGAGCCGGGACGGCGATCACGCTACCACGGGCCGTGCCTCGAACAACCTGGGCATCATCAGTCATCTTCGCGGCCGCCATGCGGAAGCGATTTCGTCGTGGGAAATTGCCGCCGCCGCATGGCATCGCGCCGGCATGAACGTGGGTGTCGTCGAGTGTCATCACAATCTGGCCAACGCCTATCGCGAGCAGGGCGCGCTGGACAAGGCCCTGGCGACGGCCGATCAGACCGTGGCGGAAGCCGAAGCGACGCACGACGAGACGCTGTACGCCGTCGCCCTGCGCGGCCGCGCCGAGATTCGTGTCCTGCGCAGCGAGCCCGAATTGGCGCGGCGCGATCTGGACCGGGTCCGCATGATCCGCGGCCAGATGCCCGACCCCGTGGCCGAGGCGGAAGATCTTCGTATCCAGGCGATGGTAATGGTCGCCGAAGGCCAGCACGCGCGCGCCGAGAAGGCGCTGCGCGAGGTCGTGGGCCGCGCCGAGCTGCACGAGCGGTTACTCCTGCAGGGCGAGGCGACACGCGATCTGGCCAACCTGCTCCGGCAGGCCGGCCGCACCGACGAAGCGCAGGCCGCGGCACAGGCAGCCCGCAGCATCTTCGCCCGCATGGGCGCCGAAAGCGAAATCCGCAAGCTCGCGGCCTTGGGCTGGAACGACTCGTTTGCGACCCAGTTGCGTGGCGAGCTCGCCCCGGTGCACATCGCGCAGCAGTACGCCGATGCCGGTAAGTACGCCGAGCTGCTGGCGTACCTCGAGCAGCGCTCGCGCGACGAGCTGGAAGAGTCCGCGATGCTGACGCTGCTGCTGGGTATTGCCCACAGCCGTCTCGGCCGGCTCGAGGTCGGGCAGCAGTGGGCGATGGTGGCCCAGCTGCGCGCCCGCTCGCTCAAAGACCGCATGATGGAAGTGCGCGCGCTGAACGTGTGCGGCGCGATCGCGCTCGAGCGGGGCGGCATCGACGAAGCGACGTACTTCTTCACCCGCGCGCAGGAAGAGGCGTCGGACGACAACGACATGGCCACAGTCGGCCGGTGCTCGAACAACCTGGGCATCATCGCCAACATGCAGGGTGACTATAAGCGCGCCGTCATCCAGTACACCCGCGCGATCGCGTCCTACGAGCAGGCGAACTTTGCCCGCGGCGTCGCGGAAGCGCGTCACAACCTGGGTATCTCGTGCCGCGCGCAAGGCCGTCTCGACAAGGCCGTCGAGACCGCCAATCAGGCGATCCAGGAAGCGCAGCGTCTCAACGATCAGCAGCTCACTGCCCAGGCGATCGCCGGTCTGGCCGAGATTCACGTGGCGCGTGGCGAAGCCGACCTCGCGCTGACGACGGTGGAACAGGCAATTGCCACGCACCGCGCGCTCAAGGATCCAGTGCGGGAGGCGGAAGACCTGCGCATCAAGGCCGGTGCGGTGGCGCTGCAGGGCCGCCGCGCGGACGCCGAAGCGATGCTGCGCCAGGTCATCACGCTGGCGACCGAGCACGGCCGTCCCCTGCTCCTCGCGATGGCCGAGCGCGACCTGGCGCACCTGCTGCTGCAGGGCGGCGACAGCGCCGGCGGCAAGGCCGCGGCCCAGCGTGCCCGCTCGATCTTCCAGCGTCTCTCGGCGCGTGGCGAGATCGACAAGCTAGACGAGTTGCTGGAGACGCCATGAAGATCCGCCAGGGGCGTCATCAGCTCTCGAACTACGCGATCGGCTGGTAAGCCGATGGACGAACGTCGCAGCGGTCTCGAGCGCCGTTCCGGAGTCGATCGCCGCAGCGGCAATATGGCGACAGCGGAAGCGACACTACCGCTCCAGCGCGTCTTCCCCCACGCGCATTTGAGCGAGACCGAGGCCGCCGAGCGCGCGGCCGCGATCGAAGCGCACCGCCGCGAGCTGGGCAACCGGCTCGGCCGCGAAGTCGGCGCCGTGGTCGCGGCCGTGGACTACCTGCTGAACATCAGCGGCGATCTCGTCTCGCCGACGATCGTGGAGCACGAGGCGCTCGAGGTACTGGAGCACCGCTCCATCACCGACCCGCTCACCGGCCTGTTCAATCGCTATCACTTCGACGCCACGATGTCGCACGAGATCGCGCGCTGCCGCCGTTACGGCGCGCCGCTGTCGCTGCTGCTCATGGACGTCGATCGCCTGAAGGTGGTAAACGACCGGTGGGGCCACCACGCCGGCGACCAGGCGCTCACGCGGGTGAGCGCGGCGATTCAGCAGAGCCTGCGCGGCAGCGACATTGCCGCGCGCCTCGGCGGCGACGAGTTCGCCATCATCCTGCCCGATACCGGCGCCGTCGCAGCTCTGATCGTCGCATCGCGGATCCGGCGCGCGCTGGTGGAGACCGGCTCGATCATGGTGACAGTGAGCGGCGGCCTGGTGGAGCTACCCCGCCACGCGATGCAGGCAACAGCCGCGCAACTGATGCTGGTTGCCGACCATGCCTTGTACGCGGCTAAGAATTGCGGCGGAAACTGCGTGGTTCAGCGGGAGTACCTGCACCAGGAGTAAGGAGTTTGGAACAAGGAGGTGGGGCCCCCCAATCCCAGTTCCGGACTCCCAGCTCCCAGAATGCCCCCAAGGAGAATCGAACTCCTGTTCCCACCTTGAAAGAGTGGTGTCCTAACCGTTAGACGATGGGGGCGGGAGTAGCGGTAACGGGATTCGAACCCGTGTTTGAGCCTTGAGAGGGCTCCGTCCTAGTCCCCTAGACGATACCGCCGTGGGGGCTGAATATCGCCAGCCCGCGCACGCATGGTCAACCCGGTTGACCTTCCGCTTCAGAATCGTACCGTTACTGCCCGGATGAAACGCCTCCTCTCCAAGCTGGTGCCGGAAGCTCCGATCCTCATCGGCACATTCCTGTTGCTCACGCTTCCCGCGCTGCGTGGAACGGCCTCGGCGCTCGCCACCGTCATTCCGTTCACCGTCGTGGCCGCGGCGCTGCTCCTGGGATGGCGCTTCAATCGGTCACGTCTGATCTTCGCGATCGCGCTGCTCGCGCTGACGGAATACATGCTGCTCCGCCCGATCGAGACATCCCGCGATGCCGTCTCCTTCCATGCCCTGACATTCCTGCTGCCGATCAATCTCGCCCTGGTGGCGCTGCTCCCGGAGCGCGGCACGCTCACGCCCGCGGCGCTGATCCGCTGGGTTCTGCTCGCGGTGCAGGTCGTGATCGCCGTCTTTGTGTCACAGGCGTTTGGCGCCCAGGCCCTCGCGTTTCTCACGACCCGCCTCCTGCCGGCACGGTTCACCGACTGGACGCCCGTGCAGCAGCCGTCCATCATCGCGTTTCTCATCATCGGCGTGCTGCTCGTCATGGCCTGGATGCGCGAGCCGCAGTCACCGGTGCGGGGCTATTTCTACGGCCTGATCGCCGTTTTTTTCGCGCTGTCGTGGCGAGCGACTGGGCCGGGTCAGGAGTTGTGGCTCGCGACTGCGGGACTCGTGCTCGTCGTCGCGGTGATCGAAGCCTCCTACTTGATGGCGTACCGCGACGGACTCACGGAGCTGCCGGGGCGTCGCGCCCTGAACGAGGCGTTGCCGCGCTTGAGCGGCCAGTTCACCGTCGCCATGGTTGACGTCGACCACTTCAAACGATTCAACGACACCTACGGCCACGACGCCGGCGATCACGTGCTGCGGTTGGTCGCGGCGCGGTTGGCGCAGGCGACCGGTGGCGGCACCGCCTACCGGTACGGCGGCGAGGAGTTCGCGCTCGTCTTTCCGGGCAAGGGACAGGATGAATGCCTGCCGCACCTGGAAGAGCTGCGCGAAGCGGTCGAAACCAGCCGGTTCACCATGCGGCGCCGGTTCAGGCCGCGGGTCAAGCCCAACGCAGATAAAGGAAGGAAGAGCCGCCAGGCGATCGTCATCACCGTTAGCATCGGGGTAGCAGAGCGAAACCATCGCCACGGCACGCCGGATCAGGTCGTTCAGGCTGCCGACAAGGCACTGTATCGGGCCAAGGAAGCGGGACGGAATCGAGTGTCAACGTGAGATCATTGGTTCTGACTGTTCTGATCGGCGCGTGCGCGACCGGATCCACCTATCGCAGCGGTGTCGGCGACAAGCTGCTCGAGCACCCGCCCTACTACGCCGGGAGCGCGCCCGCCCCAGCTGCGGACACCGCGCGGGTCGGCCACCTCCCCGTCGGCTATCAGCGGGGCAGTACGCAGTCTCCGATCTTCGAGCCTGAGAACACGTCCGGCACACCGGTCGCCGCGTTCATCGCCGAACTGACTGCGT
Source organism: Gemmatimonadales bacterium (assembly GCA_035710265.1). GTDB lineage: Bacteria > Gemmatimonadota > Gemmatimonadetes > Gemmatimonadales > GWC2-71-9 > 20CM-2-65-7. The sequence goes on from DASTDR010000469.1 coordinate 6,149, forward strand.
ATCTCGACTCACTCGGTCTCACGACGCGCATCGCTACCGCCCCGGCCCGCGGGACACCGCCCGATGTGCGCTTCAGCTGCGAAACAGACCCTGCCGGTCCGGACGACGAATGCGCCGTGGGCGAAGGGGCGATCGGTCGCGACGACATCGTCATGCATCTTGCGGTCGGGCGGCCCTCGTCCGACTGGGTCCAGGACGCCGCCGCCGCGATGGACAGCGCGCGTGCCGGCAGCATGCTCGTGATCACGCTCGAGATCGGCCAGTATCGCGTGCGCCAACGCGGCCTGGTCGGCGCGAAGGAAGTCGAGCTCGGCACCAAACACGTCGTCGGCATCCCCTGGCTCACATCGCTCGAAACCCCGGTGCAGGTCCTGCAGCTGACGGGCGCGCGCGTGGGCCGGGACGGCCGGGCTCAGCGCATCGGCGCCGAGGGAATTCTCGCGCGACGCACGAGCCTCCCGATCAGCGCCATCGGCGGCCAGGCACTGATTTCAGATGCTGAAGTCGAGCAGGCGCGGACTGCGCGCCGCGAGGATCTTCCGGGCCAGCCGCTGGTCTGGCAGGTGGCACTGCGCAACCTCGTGCGGGGCTTGTCCGGCCGGTAAAGAAGCCTGCGGAGCCACGTAGCGAGAGGTTCCGCTGGAGCGTAGTTTCGGCCGCATGCCGGTCCCTTTGGTGATGGCCGTTTTCCTCGCCGCGGCGAGCGCCCAGACGCCACCGCTGTTCCAAACGGGCGAGCCCCTCGTTTTCGAGCTGCGGACCGATCTTCGAGCGCTGTTCCGTGACCGCAGTGCGACGCGGATCGAGTATCCGGGGACGCTGCGTTTCTCGGCAGGGAGCGGCGTTGACACCGGATCGGTCAAAGTCCAGCTGCGCACGCGGGGCATCTTCCGCCTGAAGCTGTGTCCGTTCCCGCCCATCCGCGTCGACCTTCCGGCCCGCAGGGTTGCGCACACATCCTTTGCCGGTCAGGACAAGCTCAAACTGGTCACGCACTGCCGGAGCGACCGGTCCTCCGAGCGCAATCTGCTGAAAGAGTACGCCCTGTATCGCGCTTTCAACGCCGTGACGGACAGCAGTTTCCGGGTGCGGCTCGCGCATATCACGTATGTGGATACGACCCGGGCCGATACGGTAACCCGCTACGGATTTTTCATCGAGTCGGACGAAGCCCTGGCGCAGCGGCTCGGCACGGTGGTGCTTGCCAGGGACAACGTGCATGACGCCACGACCGACCCGTCGTACATCACCTTGGTGGCCGTGTTCCAGTATCTCATCGGGAATACCGACTGGTCCGTCTGGGGCCGTCACAACATCGCGATCGTGCACGATACGACCGGCTCCCGCGGCATGTTGGCGGTACCGTACGACTTCGATTTCTCCGGCGCCGTGAACGCGCCCTACGCAGTGCCGCCGGAGCAACTCCCAATCGCGTCTGTGCGCGAGCGATGGTATCGCGGTTTCTGCCAGCCCGACACGGTGCTCAGCGGCGCCATCGCCCGGGTTCGCGCCGCCAAAGACTCGATCTACGCAGCCGTGCGGGCAGTCCCCGGCCTGCCGGAAGGCGATGCCAAGAACCTGCTGGGGTACTTCGACGGCTTCTTCCGGGAGATTGACGATCGCGGGACGCTGCAGCGCGATCTGGCGCGCCGCTGCCGGCCCCTATCACAATGAGCGAGCGGCGCGCGCTGGCAGTGTTCGCTCGGCTGATCGTGTATTACGGCGCGGTGGCGGGCATCGCCTGGCTGAGCGCCCCGTGGATTCAAAACGGGGGAGCGTTTTTCGCCGCCCGCGCGCCGGGTGGCGCGGCCGTAGCGATGCTGGAAGCGCTGGCCCTCGCCTGCCCCGCCGCATGGATCTACATGCGCACCAAGCCTACGGCTCGCTACGACGCCTCGCTGGTGCAGACGGTCATCGTGCTGCCCGTGGTCATCGCCGGCGTCGTGCTGATCGTCCGCGATAGCGTCGCGCTCGCGTTCAGTCTCGCCGGGATCGTCGCCGCGGTGCGGTTTCGCAATACCCTGCGTGACACCAAAGACGCCGTCTACATCTTTCTTGCCATCGCGGTGGGCCTCGCCGCCGGGGTGCAGTCGTTCGCTGTCGCGTTCGTCGTGTCCCTGTTCTTCGTGCTGCTCGCCCTGGTGCTCTGGCGCTTCGACATCGGGACCGCCCCGGGAATCGACCAGATTCGCGGCCGGCTGGTGGCGGAGACCGCGATACCCACCGCGGCCCATCCCGTGATCGCGGGTGTGTTGGAGCAGTATGCGCGAGGCTGGAAGTTGATCGCCTCGGAATCCGCCGCGCGTGGCAATACGGCGCTGACGTTTCTGGTGACGCTGCGCCCCCAGGCAACCACCGATGAGCTCCTGGCCGCCGTGCGTCGCGACGCTGCCGGGCAAATCGCGAGCGTCCGCTTCGAGCCGGATCTGTAGCGCATGACGCTGCGGTGGGACGTCCCCGTGGCCGCTCTCCTCGGACAATTGATCGAGCACCCTCCGGTAAGCGGGGTCACGCTGTCGACGCCCCTGGTTACGTCATTTCGCGATACCTACTGCGACACTCCGGACGGTGATCTGCGCCAGCGCGGCGCGCGCTACCGTTTCCGCTTCACGACCGACGGGAAGCGGCGCGTCACGCTATGGCTGCCGGACGGCGCGCGCTTCGAATCAGAGGACGCGGAGGCGCGCGTGCGCGGTCTCGCGGATCCGGCGCGGCTCACCTCCTGGACCGAAATCGAAGTCACGCGGCGCGCGCGGGTGGCCCAAGTGCCCGTCTTGCGTCTGCCGCTCTGTAACCTGATCGCCGACACAATCTCGGCGCGGCGTGCCGAGCTGAATGCTCAGCTGTGGGAGTTCGCGCTGCAGCCGCGCGGGTGGGGGGGGGGCGGGATAGCGGCTCGGTTGATCGCGCGCAAGATCGCCGCGCTTCCACTCCGGCCTGTGGGCGAAGGTGTGCGGCTCCACCGAGCTCAAGCCGCGCTGGAGGATGCGGAAGGTCGCGCGCTCGCCCGCGAGTTGCGTGGGGAGCGCGCGCTGGCGCTCATCGCCGTCGAGCACGGACGACTGGGACTGTGCCGCCTTGGGGCAGAGCTGCGCATTCCGGTGGACATCGGCACGGGCGAGACGGCGTGCCGCGCGGCGCTGCGCCGACTGGTGGGCAATGGCGAGGGCCAGGTTCGCCTGCTCGCGGTCGTGCCGCCGGTCGGCGAGCGCCCGCCGCTGGAAGTGTGGACCGTCCGGCGGATCCACACGAACCCGGCGCTGCAGTGGTTCACCCCGCGTGAGCTGCTGGATCGCGTGGGATCCCCGGTGTTGCGCGACCCCACGTCGCTGGCGGCGCTCACGGTCGCGGCACGATCGCCGCTCATCCCGGAATGGTCCGGGGCCGCATTCGACGATCCGGCCGCTGATGTCGCGCCCGAGGATGTCGCCCGCGCGAGCCGCGCCACGCTCAGCGAGCTGCGAGTTCCGGTATTGGCGCCGGACCAGCTCGATCCGGCGCGGGCCGCACCGGAGCAGTTCCTGAATCCGGAGCTGTCGTGGATTGAGTTTAACGCCCGCGTGCTCGCGTTGGCCGAGGACCCGCGCACGCCGCCCGCCGCCCGGCTTCGCTTTCTCGGCATCTTCTCGACGAATCTGGACTACTTCGTGGCGACGAAGGTCGGCGCCCTGAAGCAGCTCGCGGCCCTGAAACGGGCCGGCCCGTCCGGGGACGGACTCCGCCCCCAGGAGACGCTCGACGCGATCGCCATCCGGCTGCGTCCGCTCCTTGCCCGGCAGTACCGTCTGTTCCACGCGCTGCTGCGGAGCGGCCCGGAGAACCTCGGTGTCGCGGTCGTCCATTGGCCGGAGCTCACTCCCGAGGAGCAGGCTAGTGCGCGCACGCGGTTCGCGGACGCGGTGCTGCCCTATCTGAGCCCCAAGGCATTGACCCGCGCTCCCGGTCACCCGTTTCCCCACGTGGCCGATCGCCGCATTGTCCTGCTCGTCGTGTTGCGCGATCGCGCCGACGCACCGCCGCACTACGCGCTCGTCGAGATGCCTGACGCGCTACCGCGTTTCGAGGTCTTCTCCGCCGGCCGCCGGCTATTGCCGCTCGAGGACCTCGTGCGCGCAAACCTCGAGCGCCTCTATCCCGGCCGAATCGTCGTCGGCGCGCATGCCTTCCGCGTCACGCGGAGCGGCGACCTGCAGCTCGACGAATCGTCCACCGCCAACTTCCTGCAGGCCATCGAAGAGGAACTCACACGCCGTCTGCTCCAGCCTGTCGTGCGCATTGAGATCGAGTCTGGGACGCCCGCGCCGCTCCAAGACCTGCTCCAGCGGGAGATCCACTTGGAGGAGGGTGAGCGCGCAGGCGGCGTCGCCGAAGGCCCCGCCGACGTCTATGCGGCCGACGAACTTGTTGATCTCGGAGCCCTGCGGGACGTGCCCGCGCCGCTCGCCGATTATCCCGCGCAAGCGGCGCGCGAGCCGTTCGTGGCGGGCCGCTCCGTGGCCGAGCAACTCGACGAGCACGACGTCCTCGTGCATCACCCGTACGACTCCTTCACCGCAAGCTTCGAGCGGTTCATCACCGAAGCCGCGGACGATCCGGACGTACAGGCGATCAAACTCACGCTCTACCGGCCGGGCGGGGGCGGTCCTTCCGCGATCGCGAACGCGCTGCGCCGCGCCGCCGCAGCGGGCAAGGATGTGTCGGTCATCGTCGAGGTGAAGGCGCGCTTCGACGAGGCGCACAACATTGCCTGGGCGCGAAGCCTGCAACGCGATGGGATCCATGTGGTGACGGGCCTGGTGAGTCTCAAGACTCATGCGAAGATCGCGCTCGTGGTGCGACGTGTTCGCGGACGCGTACGGCGCTATGCCCACATCGGCAGCGGTAACTACAATCCCGATACTGCCCTCGCCTATGCTGACGTCGGCCTGTTCACCACCCACCCCCGGATAACCGAGGACCTCCACACGTTATTCAACGAGCTCACCGGCTCGACGAGCCCTCCGCGCGGAGCGCTGCGACACCTGCTCGTCGCGCCGGCGGATTTGCTGGACCGCTTGCTTGCCATGATCGCGAGAGAAACCGCGCACGCCCGCGCAGGCCGTCCCGCACGAATCCGCGCCAAACTCAACGGCCTGGCCGACTCGACCGTGGTGCAGGCGCTGTATGAGGCCTCGCAAGCCGGCGTGGACATCGACCTAGTCGTCCGGGGGATCTGTACGCTGCGCCCAGGCCTGCCGGGACTTTCCGAGCGGATTCGGGTCGTGAGCAAACTGGGCCGTTATCTCGAACACTCGCGCATTTATCATTTCGGCAACGGCGGAGACGACGCGGAGGAGTACTACATCGGCTCCGCCGATTGGCGACCGCGCAATCTGCGGCGGCGGGTGGAAGTCATGGCGCCAGTGCTCGATCCTGCCGCACGTCGGATGCTGGACGATCTGCTGACGAATGAGGTCGCCGATCCAGCCGCATGGGTGCTGCAATCTGACGGCCGCTACGATCGCCTGTAGGCCCCCCCCCGCCCGAGACGCTAGTACCGCAACGCGTAGGCGAGCTTCACGAGGAACTGGTTGGACTCGAATCCAAACTTTTCCCGCCCGCCGAAGGACCGGAGCAGGTTGTGATTGTACACGACGTAGAGATCGCCCACCGGGCTGAACGTCCAGCGCATGCGGGTGTTCGTGCCGAACGACCGGCTCTCGTTGTCGTATTGCAGGAAACTGCTGACCTGGAAGTCGGACGAGGGCTTGATCTCCAGCCGGCTGCTGTACAGGTACTGGGTGAAGTTCCCACCCGGGAGCTCGCCGCGGTTCCACTCGACGCCCAGATCCACCTTGAAGAGCGGCGACGGTTTGAGCGCCAGGTTCCCTTCGATCGACTGGAGATGACCGTCGTAGAACGGCCCGAACCCGTACTGGACCTCCCCGCTGATCTTGCGCTTCTCGGCCATCGTCCCCGTCACCGCGAGCCGCATCCAGTTGTATTCACCAGCCGGGATGATCACGGTGTCCGCGTCGGTCTCGAAGATCGCGAAGTCGTCGGGCGGCCGATCGCCCTGCGGTAGAGCCCCAAACCCCAGGCGATCGCCGCTCTCGAACAACCAGTCGAACGGTTGCAGCGTCCCTTCGTACGTCTCCCATTGGTTGTCGAGGTCGGTGACCAGCTGCAGTCCCACCTCGTGCGTCATCTGCCGAACCGAAGCCCAGCCCGGCCGTGGCGCGTATTCGAGCCCGACGTTCCAGAACCGGATGTCGGTCCGTGCCGCGAAGCCGAGCGACGGCTGCACCGCGTCGCCGATCGTCACCGACGTCAATGCGAAATTGAACAGGTCGGCGGGGTAATCGACCTTGAACCCGTACGCGTTCTTGTTGCCCGACAAGCCATCCCGGTCGTTTCGGAACCCCCAGACACCCACGAGCAGGCGCTTGTCCCGCAGAAACGTGGACGTGCGGTAGGTGAAGTCGACGCCCGCCGTCCAGCTCCCGGTCAGACCCACCGGGTCGCCTGCCGTGGCGAT
>DASTDR010000470.1:0-2996 GCA_035710265.1 Gemmatimonadales bacterium
ACCGATGTGATCGACCGGTTTGCCTCGGACGCACTCGTCGCCAATGTGGCGACGCTGCGGCCGCGGCACCTGCCGCTGGCGGTGACGCTGCGCAATCCGGAGCTCGACGCGGTCGCGACGCAGCGTCCTGCGACACCCCGGGACGCGTTTCGAAAGGCGGCGGCGGAGGAGCTGCTGCACGCGCGGGAGGAAGCGCTGGGACACATGCGGCGGGCGGGGGTCCTGGTGATCGATGTCACGCCGGAGCGCGCGGCGCAGGCGGTGGTGGCCAAGTACTTAGAGCTCAAACGCCGGGGCACGCTCTAAGTCACTGTCTGGCCCGGCCATCCCTCGTATTGTATGTTCGTCCCTCAAGCAACGGATTGGACCGGATGCGCAGGTTAGACCGAGCCACATCTGTCGTGATCCTCGCGGGGGCGCTCGCCGGCGTCACTTGCGCCTTCCCAGACGACAATAGTCCCGAGGTCTACGTCACGATCGAAACTCCGGCCCTCGTGCTGCTCGACGGGGAGGAGATGACGATCCAGGCGCGGGCGTGGCGACTGATCGGGACCGCCGACACCGGCAACGGCGACGACGAGCCGCTGGGCAACATCGAGTTCCAGTGGACGAGCAACAACGGGAACGTCGCCCGGGTGGACAACAATGGCGGCGGCTATGCCACCGTGCTCGGCGTGGGCTCCGGCGTCGCCGATATCACGGCGCGGGCGCTCGCGTTCGAGAAGGCGAGCAACGCCGCCCTGCCGTTGCGCGTGTCGGGCTTCCTCGAGATCGACAGCATGACCCCCCCCAGCGTGAAATGGGGTGACAAGCTGACCGTCTGGGGCGTCGGTATCCAATTCGCGTTTATCGCGAGCCTGGACGGATCGGGACTGATACCGGACTCGTTGTCGTTTGTCGAGTCGAACGGGTTCAGTCGCATGGATTTCTGGGTTCCCCAGCCGGCGCGCACCAGTCAACTCTTTGTGCTCGGGCCAGGGATCTTCTTCAATACGCCCGATTCGGTTGTGGTGGACACCGTCGACTTGTACGAGCCGAACACGACCAGTCCCGCGTTGATCGATCTCGATGCGCCGGGTCCGTATCCCTCGATTCCCTTTGTGAAGTTCTTCAATCCAGCCCTGGCATTCGAGGAGCTGCCGCGTGACACGACGGTGGGATACGACTGGTACCGGTTCACGCGCAGCGACACGACGCGGCCGCTGACGATCGTGGTTCGGCCGCAGGGCAACACCGACAGTTCCGGGTTGTTCATGGTGATTGCGGATTCCATCGAGTGGACGGGGACATTTCACACTCCCCCTCCCACGGATCCGTATTGGTTCGTGACGAGTGAGGGCTACTACTATTGCGGGCGGGGGGGCTTCAGTCCAAACATCCAGCCGTTCGACTCGATGATCGTCGCGCTGAAGACGTTGCCCCGCTATGTCCCCGGGAACAACGGCATCCACGTGCTGAACTTTTACGGCGAGCGCTTCAATTATCTGATGATCGCCGCCGATACCGTCGCGCCCAGCCAGAAGCTCGTGCAGGATCGCTTTGAAGAAAACGACGTCTGCACCATGGCGGATGCGCCCGCGAAGATCATCCCGGTCGGACCGCTCGCGTCGTTTGGTGATACGCTCACGATCGATGTGCCCCACGATCTCGACTGGTATCGCTTCAGGGTCAATGCGCCTTTGCTCACGGACAGCACGACGATTCGCATTGCGCCCCGGCCTTTCGGCGGCGCTGGCGCGGCCGATCGCTCGGATCTTGATCTCTACGTCCTCGACACGAACTTCGCGTTCATGGGTTCGAGCGCCACGGTAGGATCGTTCGATTTGCTGCGGCTCAGGCTTGCACCAGGGGACTACTATCTGGCCGTCGTGGACTATTCCGGCGACCCCACCCGGTATTCGCTGTGCCTGGCGGTGCGGTCCGGCTGCGTTCCGCCGTTTGCACCGGCGCCCCCCGCTGCGCCTCCGTCGGCCTCGCGGGCGTCAAAACCACGCACAAGCGCGGGCGTTCGTCCTGACGGACATCGCGTCGCGGTGCCGGCCGGGGAAATCCCGCGGGATGGGAGGTCGCCATTCCGTCGGCCATGATGGAGTGCCTCAAGTGCCACACGCCGCTGCCGGACGGTAGCAAGTTCTGCTACGCGTGCGGCGCCGACGTCACCGGCGGCGGCACGTTGGGCGCGAGCGCCGGCACCGAAGGGCTGCAGCAGCGGCTGCAGCGCCTGATCGAAGGCAAGTACAAAATCGAGCGCATGCTCGGCAAAGGCGGCATGGGCGCCGTATACCTGGCCCACGATCTCACGCTCGAGCGCGAAGTCGCGATCAAGGTGCTGCCCCCGGACATCTCGATGGACGAGCACATCGTCAAGCGGTTTCAGCAGGAGGCAAAAACCGCGGCGAAGCTCGATCATACCAACATCATTCCGATTTACCGGGTCGAGAGCGAAGGCGGGCTCAACTACTTCGTCATGAAGTACATCGCGGGCACGTCCCTCGAAGACGTGCTCGATCAAAAGCAGGAACTGACGATCGACTACATCCAGCGCGTGCTGTGGGAAGCCGCCTGCGCGCTGGGCCACGCGCATCAGCGCGGCGTGGTGCACCGCGACGTGAAGCCCGCCAACATCATGTTCGATCACGACGGGCGCGTGATGCTCACCGATTTCGGCATCTCGAAGGCGCTGCAGGCCGCGAGCGGCTTCACCGGCACGGGAATGATCATCGGGACCCCGCACTACATGGCCCCGGAGCAGGCCAAGGGCGGCACCGTCGATGGCCGCGCCGATCAGTACTCGCTCGGCGTGGTCGCGTACCGCATGGTGACGGGCGAGCTGCCGTACACGGGCGACTCGGTTCACACCATCCTCTACAAGCACATCTTCGAGGATCCGCCGACCGCACGCGACGTGCGACGCGAGGTCCCGGAGTTCCTCGCCGCCGCGGTGCACCGCGCCATGGCGAAGGACCCGGCGCACCGTTATGCCACGATGGAGGAGT
>DASTDR010000471.1:0-5447 GCA_035710265.1 Gemmatimonadales bacterium
CGCCTGCGACCAGACCCAGATGTGTTGCGCGGCGGTACCCAGGACGACCGTGCCGACCACCTCCCCATTGTCGTTCAGGCCGATGACGCGCATCGTCCCACCGAGCGTGGGCAGCGTCACCCTGTTTCCATCGCTCCAGAAGTACGCGTGGTCACCCGCAGCCCCCGCGATTTGTCCCCGCTCGTTGATGACGACGCTCGCACCGCCGGCCGCGGGGCCCAGGTCGTGAACTGTATCACCTTCCCACAATACGAAATGATAGCCACCCGAAAGGTCACGACTGATCCCGACAACTTGCCCGCCTTCATTGATGTCCATGGCCGCTGAATAGGTACAATCGTCTGACGCGGAGTAGGCATTGCAGGCCAGGATCCCCAAGTCGCGCATCGAGCCGTCGGACCAGATGGCAGCGTGAGAACCCAGGAAGCTAGCGGCGCCCACGACGTCGCCACGATCATTCATTGCGTATGGATACGAGTTCCGCTCGTCGCGATGCAGCGGCTGCCAATTCCCGTTCCGCCAGAGCCAGCCATAGTTGCCGTCTGTCCTATCAACGTGAGTCCAGGCCACGTCGCCCACTTCGTTCATGGCCAGCGCGCGCAGGGGAGGACCCGCTTGCGTACTATCGAGAAGCATCCCAAGACCATTTTGCCAGAGAGCGCCGACGGGAAGACCGAGGTAGTCCGCCGAGCGCCCGGCGGGCCCGTCCCAACTCTGCCGATATTTGGTCCATGCCGTGCCGACAATCGTGCCGGCCTCGTTGATACGAACCGCTTCACTGCCCTCATGTCCTAGCGTTCCTAAATCGTGCATGCCCGCTTCGTCCCAGAGGAACGCGTGAGTTGCGCCGTTGGCGACCGAGCTAGCGCCGACGACTTGCCCCCGGTCATTCAGGTCCCACGGTCTCGCGAAGTTACCGCCCAATGTGCCGAGGTCGAACACGTCATAGCCGGCGACAGTGTTCCGTTCGCCGGCATCGAACACCAACACTGCATTGGGAGCGGTCATGGCGTTCATGCCGCCGTCATCGTCGCGCACCGTGACGGTCGGGAAGTAGGATCCCGCTTGCCCATACACGTGGAATACCGTATCGCCAGATATCTGCCCATACGGATCGGTAACCCTGCCATGGAAAATGCTGTCAACCGCGATACTCCGGCTCGTCCCGTCGCCCCAGTCTACCGTAATCGTGTAACGATCGGCGGTGCCGGGGTCGGAGAATCTGACTTGGACACTCGCGGGAATACCGACCGCTTGTTGAGCCGGGACCCAATACATCTCGATGACGGGCGCGATGTTCTCGATGGTCACCGTCATCGACGCGGTGTCTGCCGCCCCTGAGGCGTCGGCGACAATGAGGGAGACGAGGTACGGGCCGTTATCCGGAAACGACAACCAGCACGACTTCGCCCGCGCATGGCTCGGCAGGCTCTTCGCTCCCTGGGACTGGCACGTCACCATCAGGGAGTCGCCATCGGCGTCGGTCGAGCCTGCCGTCGAGAACTCAAGAGATCCGCCTTCCTTTCCCGAAGCCGGTCCGGTGATTCGCGCGACGGGTGGATGATTCGCATGTGGACCAACGACGTTGATCGGATGATCAACCACTAGTTTCGTGACGCCACTGTCGTTGTCCCGAGCCGTGATCTCCACGGGATACGTGCCTGTGGTCGAGTACGTGTGTGCGGCCGTCGCGTTGAAGCGGGCATCATAGCTGTGGCGCGTGAGGGTGGGCGTGGACGTGCTGCCATCTTTCCAGTCGATCTGCACCGCAACCACCGTGTCGTTGGCACCTGGGTCGCCGACTTGGAATCGGATCGTGGCTGACGTTCCGGCGAGGACCGCTCCGGCCGGAGTCACGACGTTGTTCACGGTCGGAGGCGCATTCTCGACCCTGATCTCCATCGTCGCGGTGTCGCTGGCGCCCTGCGAATCGGTGACGATCAGTGTTATGGCAAACGAGCCTTCATTGGGATAGTAGACCAGGTCGCGAGAAGGTTGATATTCCAGCTGGTATCCGGTACTCCAGCGATACGTAAGGGGGTCGCCGTCCGGGTCGCTCGAGCTCGCCCCATCGAACGTGACCACGGACCCTTCGACAATTGGACCAGGCGAGATTTGGTCAATCTTCGCCGTTGGCGCCCGGTTTCCGCCCGGATCGTTCCGTGGAACAACGACGATGGGGTTGGCAATTGCGCGTTTGGTGTTGCCGCCGTCGGTGTCCTGAATTGTCAGCTCGACCGCGTAGGTGCCCACGGTCGAGTAAGTATGGGTGGCGACAGCCTCGGGTTGGTCCTGTCTATAGCCGAGCGTGGAGGTGGTTCCATCTTGCCAATCGATCCGCATCGTCAGCGAGTCGGCGGCTCCAGGATCGCTGGCCCGGACGTGGATTGCCGTTGATACTCCGACGCCGATCGCGCCGGCGGGACCCACGATTTCGGTCACAACGGGGGGGGCGTTCTCCACCACGACCCGAGCGGTCGCCGTGTCTTCGGCGCCAGACGGGTCGCTGACGATCAGCGTGACGTCGTAATCGCCCTCATCCATGTAGATGCGGGTCGCGACGGCGCCTGTACGCGTAGTCTCATTGCCGAGATTCCAGCGATAGGTGAGCGAGTCCCCATCCGGGTCGGCCGAACTGCTCGCCTCGAACGTCAATCCGGCTCCCTCGAGCAACGGAGCGGGTGGAAGTATGATCTTGGCGATCGGCGCGCGGTTGGAAGCCGGGCCGGGAATCTCCTCGGCGCCGCACGACAGCAGCAAACCAATGCCAAGAAAAAGTGCAGTGAGGTGAAAGGCGGAGGAGGCCTGCAGGCGGCGCGACATGGCGAATCCGGGTCTGGGACGAACTCGCCATGCCGTTGGTGCAAGGACTGTGCTTCAAGCGGGACCTGGTATTAATCCTCCCACTAATCCACAAACGCCCACAGCAGCTCTCGGCTCTGCTTATCGAGCTTTGCCGGTGCCTCGAGATGATACAGGTCCCCGGCCAGGTCCCGGATCAACAAGCCGCCGTGAGGCAGCGTGCGGGGCCAATCGTCGAGCCGCGTCTGAAACGTGCGCGGCCCCTGTCGTGTCTCGACCCGCCAGCGCCGGATCTCGACCTCTTCCTCGATCTCCAGCACACGGGTGATCTCGAACACGAACCCCGCCACCGCGAGCGCCGCGTCGAGCGCCGCGCGCGAGCGCGCGTCCAAATCCGCCGGATCACGCACGAACGCGAACTCTTCTTCATCGGCATCGCGCAACGACAGATGCCGCGCGGGCTCGGTCCAGGGAAAGCACCGGCGCACCGACACCGCCCGCTCCTCGTCGCCGCGCACCGCCCACAGCGAGCCGTCGGCCCGCCACTCGAGCGTCCGCGCCCGAGTGACGGTGGCCGATTTGCCCAACGTCAGCGTCATGGCACCTCCTTTCATTGGAGCTGCAGCTGCAGCTCATACAAATGCCTGTACTTACCGTCACCCTTCGCCAGCAACTCGGCGTGCGTACCATGCTCAACGAGCCGGCCATCCTCGATCACGAACAGCCGCGACGCCTTGCGCAACGTGGAGAGCCGGTGCGCGATCGCGAATACCGTCCGTCCCGCGACCAGCCGCTCGAGCGCCTGCTGGATCTCGCGCTCGGTTTCCGTGTCGACGCTGCTCGTCGCCTCGTCCAGAATCAGGATCCGAGGATCGTGCAGAATCGCGCGGGCGATCGAGACGCGCTGGCGCTCACCGCCCGACAACGTGTGCCCCCGCTCCCCCACCACTGTGTCGTAGCCGTGTTGCAGCTTGGTGATGAAGTCGTGAGCATTCGCCGCCTGCGCCGCCGCGACCACCTGACTGAGCGGCGCCTCCGGCATCCCGTAACGGATGTTGTCCAGCACCGTGCCGTGAAACAGATACGGATCCTGGAGCACCATCCCGATCTGCCGGCGAAAGTGGCCCGTATCGAGCCGCCGGAGATCGACCCCGTCGATCCGGATCGTTCCCCCGCTCACGTCGTAGAACCGCGCAATCAGATTCACGATCGTCGTCTTGCCGCCACCCGACGGTCCGACCAGTCCGATCAGCTCCCCGGGCGCGACATCGAAGCTCACGCCGCGGAGCACCTGCCGGACGCCGTCGTACCCGAACGTCACATGCTCGAACGTGACGCGGCCATGCACCGGCTCGAGTCGCACCGGCTCGGCCTGATCGCGCACTTCGGGCTCGGTGTCGAGCACCTCGAACACACGGTGCGCCGACGTCGTCGCCCGGTTGATCGTGCGCGCCATCTGTCCGATGACGTCGATCGGGGCGAGGAACATCGTCATGTACAACAGGAACGAGACGAACGTCCCCACCGGCAGCTCCGCCCCGCTGCCCAGCAGCCGCGGCACCGCGAACATCCACACCGTCACCGTCATCGCGTGCACGCCCAGCACCAGCAGCGGCCAGAACGTCGTCCACGACGCGTGAATGCGGTTGAACTCCGCTGTCACGTCCTCGTTGCGCTCGCCGAACCGCTCGATCTCGCGCTGCTCCTGGTTGAACGCCTTCACGACGCGAATGCCGGGAATCGTATCCGACAAGACGTCGGTCACGCGCGACCATTTGCGCCACGCGCGGATGAACAGCCGGGCGATGTTCTCCCCGTGCCGGTAGATCACCCAGCAGAACAGCGGCACCGGCAAGGTCATCACCAGGCCAAGACGCCAGTCGAGCGACAACAGCACCGTTCCAAGCCCCAGGAGCTGCACCAGCGACAGCGACACATCCACGATCCCGAACGCCAGGAACTCCCACAGCCGGTCGGTATCGGCCGACACCCGCGTGATCAGACTGCCGGTCCGCTTGCGCGAGAAGAACGACAGGCTGAGCCGCTGGATGTGCTCGTACAGCTCGTCGCGCAGGTCGCGGGCGACCCATTCGCCCAGGATCGCCATGAGCCGGAGCCGGAGATACGCGGCGCCCTGCTTGATCAGGTACACGGCCGCCATCGCCGCGACGGCGATCCAGGCGATCGTCCAGGCGCGCTCCAGCGCGAGCGTGCCGGCCTGTGCCGGGCGCACCACCCGATCGATCAGCAGCCCTGCCAGGTAGGGTGGGATCAGGCTGACCAACGTGATTACAGTCGCCGCCGCCATTCCCAGCGTCAGCTGCCTCCGGTACGGCTTGAGGTAGCCGAGCAGACGGCGGATGACCGCGGTCTGCCGCCCGGACACGAGTGCCTGCGCCTCGCGGATCGGCCGTGCGATGCTGTCGGCGTAGACCCGATCGGCGTCGACACTCGGCACCTCGCGGTCGTGTCCCGCGAGCTGTTCTTCGAGCACGAAGCGGATATTCTCGAACGCGCGGCGCTGGCGATGCGTGTAGCGCAGCAGCGCGAGCGCGGGCTCGCCCGGCGCGCCCAGGATCGTCAGCGTATTGGCCGACAATCCCGGCGCCTCGCGCACTGCCTCCACGTCCGCACGCGCAAACGTC
>DASTDR010000472.1:0-42988 GCA_035710265.1 Gemmatimonadales bacterium
CCGGCACGTCTATGTATGCCGCCGACAGGTCCGGACCCACGTCGGCCTTGCTCCTGGTCACCTTGAGCGCGGCGATTGTGTGGCAATCGGAGCAGCCGCGATCCACGAGCAGGCTCGCGCGCGGGTCCTGCTGGGCAGCGAGGGGTTGCATGCCCATCGCGAGCGCGAGCGCCAGCAGTTTCTTCATGGCACAATCTCCATACGGCCACCCACTGCCACCGAGCGGCCCAGATGTTCGAGGAACCACAGCCGGGCGAGCGCGACCACCGATTCGAGCGTGCCGGGCTCCTCGAAGAGGTGGGTGGCTCCCGGCACGATCTCGAGCCGCTTGATTCCACCCAGTTGCGCATAGGCGTCGCGATTGAGCGCGAGCACGGCGGTATCGGCGCCGCCGACGATCAGCAGCGTCGGAGCCTGGACCCGCGGGAGGAAGTCGCCGGCCAGGTCGGGGCGGCCGCCCCGGCTCACGACTGCGTGCACGCGTGGATCCTCGGCTGCCGCCACGAGTGCCGCCGCCGCCCCAGTACTGGCGCCGAAGTAGCCGATGTGTAGATCCGTGGTCGCTGGTCGCTCCGCGACCCAGTTGGTCGCGTGGCGCAGCCGCCCGGCGAGCAGCTCCACATCGAAGACGTTGCGGCGGCTCGCTTCCTCTTGTTCACTCAACAGATCGAAGAGCAGGGTGCCGATGTTCGCCGCCACGAGCGCATTGGCGACCCGCTGGTTACGCCGGCTGAAGCGTGAGCTCCCGCTGCCGTGCGCGAAGAGCACCACGCCCGCCGGATTGGGCGGCAACGTCAGCGTTCCCTGCAGCGACACGCCGGCGGCGGGGATCACGACGGACGAGGGCAGATGGTCTTCGAACACGTCCATTGGTTTGTCGTTCATGGGCCCACTCCACTCCTGAAACGTGGCCGCCTGGCCATGAAGCAGCGGTGAATCGACCCTCACGATACCTTCAAGCGGGCCGCCGAAATTTCGTGGCATGAAGCGCTACCTGTTGCTGATCGCATTGGCGAGCCCGATCGCCGCCGCAGCCGCGCAGGAGCCGATCGACTCAGTCCTGGCCCGCTTCTACGCTGCACGGTGGTGGCAACCGGCATGGCTTGCACCGGTCGGAACCTCCCCGGCGGCGGATGCTCTACTCGCGCTCACCGCCACAGCCGACCGCAATGGTCTGAATCCCGCGGACTACCTGATCCCGGAGCTGGAGTCGTTGGTGTATGGGGGCCGGGTCCGGGCCGACAGGTGGCGCCTTGATTCACTCCTGACGCGCACGTTTCTCACGTACGCCCGGGATGTCTCACACGGACGGGTTGACCCGGGCGCCGTCGATTCGCAATGGACCGCTGCCCCCAGCCGCATCGACCTGGCCGACTTGTTGGAGCGGGCGCTCGCTGCGGATGACCCGGAAGCGGTGCTGCGATCGATCGAGCCCGCCCAAGTTGGGTACCTGAATCTCCGCGCCGCCCTTTGGCGCTATCGCGACCTGGCGGAACAGGGCGCATGGCCCTCCGACCTTGCATCGCGTCTCACGGTCGAAGGCTACGATACGACCGCCGGAATCCAGGCGGCGGTTCGTCGCTTTCAGGCGCTGCATGGTCTCGTTCCCGATGGGAAAGTCGGACCGGTCACGCGTGCCGCGCTGAACGTCCCCGCCGCAGTCCGCGCCGGGCAGATTACCCTGAACCTCGAGCGCTGGCGTTGGCTGCCGCGCTCACTCGGCGAGCGGTATGTCGTCGTCAACAGCGCGGCATTCCAGCTCGACCTGGTGGAGAACGGCGCGGTCACGTTCTCCACTCGCGCCGTGGTGGGCCGTCCCGATTGGCCGACTCCGATCGTCAGCTCGCGCGCTACCCACATCGTCTTTCGCCCCGTCTGGCGCGTGCCGCGGGCGATCGCCGCGCAGGAACTGTTGCCCCTCATCCGCCGCGATCCCACCTACCTCGCGCGCGCGGGCATTCGCGTATTCGGCGACTCGTCGCGCAATGGCGCCGAGCTGAATCCGCGTACCATCGACTGGCACGCCGTCACCGAGAGCACGTTTGCGTATCACCTCGCGCAGGAGCCCGGCCTCGACAACCCGCTCGGCGCCATGAAGCTGGTGTTCTGGACTCCGTTCAGCGTGTTCATTCACGACACGCCGATTCGATCCTCGTTCAAAGAGCTCTGGCGAGCCTTGAGTCACGGCTGCGTGCGGATAGAGGACGCGCCATCCCTCGCGGCCCGCCTGCTGCCTTCCTGGCCGGCGGACTCCTTGCACGCCGCGCTGAGCACGGGCCGCCAACGGTGGGTACAACTGGCCGAGCCGATCGGCGTGCATCTCGTCTATTGGAGCACCTGGGTGACCGAGGAGGGCCTGGTGGCATTCGGGGCTGACCCCTACGGCTGGGATGCGAAGCTCGCCCGGGCACTCGAACCGCAAGGAGCGCTGATCCCATGAAGCACGCATTACAGCTGATTCTGCTCTTTGGACTCGCCGGGTTGACGTTCTCCGGCGTGCTCACGTATCGCGAGGTGTTCGCGTCCTCGGCGACCTGTCCCTCACCGGGGGCGCCCGGCACGATTCTCGGCTATCCGGCCTGCGTGTATGGATTCTTCATGTATCTCGCGATTGTGATTACGGCGCTGGCCGGTTTGCGCGCCGGCTCGCGGTCCCCACGCGCGGTGCTGGTATGAACAGCAAAGTGATCGCGCTCCTCGTCACGCTGGCGTGGGCGGGCGTCGCCTGCAGCGACGAAACCGGGCCACAGATCTCGCTGGCCGGCACGTGGGACTTCATCGGGTTCAGCGATGCCGGGATCGAGGCAGCCACGACCGGCACCTGGACGTTCGAGACCACCAACGCGTTCCATGTGCAGGGGACGATCACGTTTCCCGGTGAGCCCACCGATTCGCTCGTGGTGTCCGGCTCCTACAGCCAGCAGGGGAGTCAGGTCGAGCTGACGATCGGCATTGACACGGGCAGGTGGACGCTCAGCGGCGATGGAGACGTCGTGGTGCTGACCGAGGTCGAGCCGGCACCGGCGAACACGATCACGCTGCGTCGCCAATAGTGCAGCGTCACCTCGACCGACTTCCTACGGGCGCTCTCAGCGCGCCTCGCTTCCGCTGACTCGTCGCAGTCTGCGCTCCTCGTCATCGTAGGTGATCAGCACGATGTCGCGGCGCGCGATGCGAATCGTGTCGTGGAACGTGAGGGCGGGCGGGGTTTCACGCGCTTCGTGTGCGCGGTCTTCCTCCCCTTCGCGAAACAAGGCTCCGGCGGTCATGCGCTCGAACGCGACTTCAATGCGGTGCCGGCCGCTCGCAACGGGCAGCTCGAAGAACACGAACAGCGGTCGATCCTCGCGCACGCCGCCTGCCCGAGCGGTGTCGTCGAGAACGAGGACGCTGTCAATCCACACACGGAGGTGATACGGGAGGATGTGCCGCGTGCAGACTTCTTTCTGACGCATGTGCACGGGCATCCTCGCCAGCTCCTCGGGCGCGACGCGGCGGCAGACCCGGGCCTGCTCGCCGAGCGCGCGCCACGACAGTCTGATCAGACCCTGGTCCGCCGCCGCGCCGCCGCTGGAGATCGCGGACAACAGCGCGAGTGCGCCGGCGCTGCCGGCGGCGACGGCCAGACCGAGCGCGCGCCACGGTCTCCACTTCATGAGGGGAGCACCGGCTCGACCGTACAGTCGCGCACAACGTCGACATCGGTTTCACCCGCGGCCGCAGCCAGGGCGTCGATCGTCGCCCGGAAATCGTCGATCGCGTGCAGCACAACACCGGGTTCCCCGGGTCCGGCGTGAACGAACCGCACGCGCCGGCGGTCCACACGCGCCTGGAGCTCGGCTTCCCGTTCGTGATACAGGCGCTGCTCGGTCCATTTCGGGCCTTCGCGGTTTCGGCAATCCCGCGGCGGGCAGGATACCACCAGGACACCGCCGGCGCCGGCTCGGATGCAGAACTCGATCACCGAGGTGTGCAGATTACCGGCGCAACTGATCGGACGAAGGTGCACGCCCGGCCGGCCGTTCCCCGCCACTGCGGCGCTGCGGTCACAGCCGATCACCACGAGGTCACGCGGTCCCAGGCCAGCCGCGGCGACGAACGCGCGGATGGCCGAGAGCTGATCACGCCCCGTTCTCCCCGGTGGCCCGACGCCCATTGGCGCGCACGAGCCCGCGCAGATCCCGCAGCTCACACACAGCTCAGGATGGACGTGGGCAACGAGCGCGGAGCGCACGGTGTCCACGCCCCTCCCGCCCTCGCGGGAGATCATTTCTATCGCTTCGTAGGGGCAGTCGACATAGCACTGCTCGCACCCGGTACAGATGGTCTCGTCGACCACTGACTTTGGTGGCTCGAGCGCGGGAGCCGGCCGGGTCCACGGGGGCACCAAAAGCAGCACCACGCCGAGGAATACGCCGATGACCCACACAATCCCGGCGGGCAAGGCGCGACTGAGCGGCAACCAGAATGTGTAGAAGGCGTCATAGGGTGCCGGGCCGGGCAGACGAAACAAATCGGCGGCGGGGCCGAGCGGAGCGGGCCAGAGCAGCGACAGGACCAGGAGCAGCGCGATCGTGCCCCACAGCAGCCCGCGCGGCGGCAGGAGGTTCGGGCGAGCCATGCGCGAGACGTGCAGCCATACGAGCAGTCCCAGCCCGATGGGCAGGGCAATATGGGCGAAGAGATTGAGGAAGAAGAACGCCGCGGGGATCGGGCGCTCCCCAACGAACGCCCGGCCGATTGGCTCGCCGAAAATGGGGAGGACGTCGAGCAGCCGCGCGCCCTCTTGCGCCAGGACCTGCGCCGGGACGTCCCATACCATCACGAGTCCCGTCCACCCACACACCAGCGTCACCGCGACGAGGATCAACCCGGTGACCCACGCGAGCGTACGCGGCCCCCAACTCCGACCCTGGGCGAACATGCGGAGCGCGTGCACGAGGACGGCGACGACCGCGGCATCGGAAGCGTAGCGGTGCAGGGTCCGGATCCATTCCCCGAGCCACGGCTGCATGCGAAGCCCGGCGATCGACTGATACGGCGAGCCGACGCGGTAGACGAAGAGCAGGTAGATGCCGGTGACCAACAGCACGAGGAACAGAGCCACGACCAGGGTGCCGCTTTGGTACAGCGGGTTGTAGCGCCAGCCGTAGAGCCGGTTCATGGCGGCATCGAGCCACGCGAGGACGCGCCAGCTGCCTTGCCGGGTCCTAATTATCATATTAACATGATAATAATACGATATGCTTTCGCAAACAGCGGAATACGCCTTGCGCGCCGTACTGTACCTGGCGGAGCACAGCGATCCCAGCGTGCCGGTGCGCGTCGGGACCATCGCCGACAACCTCGGCATCCCTCAGAACTATCTCTCCAAGATCCTGCACCAGTTGGTCCGCGAAGGGGTCCTGGGATCGCTGCGCGGGAAAGCCGGCGGCTTTTGGCTCGCCGCTCCGCCGGAGAAGCTGGCGTTGAGCGCCGTCATCATGCCCTTCGATCGCGTCGAACAGCGACGCCGCTGTCTGCTGGGCCGGCCGCAATGCACCGATCGCAGCGCATGTGCTGCTCATACGCGCTGGAAGGAGGTCGCGGACCGGGTCGCCGAGTTCTTCCGCGAAACGACGGTGGCGGATCTGCTGGGTCGGGGCGCGGCACTCGTGGTATGAGAACCTGCAACGCAAAGGAGAGGTGCGATGGCTAGGTCAGCCCAGCCGGACGAGCGCGCGCCGCTGCTGCAGCGCGTATATGACAATCCTTTTCTCCTGCTGATCGCCGGCATCGGCGTGATGGTGGTGTTCTATACGGCCTGGGGCTTGTGGGAGATCCTAACGCTCCCGCCGGCTCCACTGCCCTGATCCGCGAGGATTCTCTATGCACACCGGTATGCAGTCGCCGCGCGGCATCTGGTGGCGGCCCGCGCACAAGACGGAAAAGATGTGGGTGCTCATCGCGTTCGCGTGGTGCTTGGTGCTCTTCGCCATGATGCCGCTGTGGCACCTGAAGGGCGCGCAGAATCCATCGGGCATTCGTCACCGCGTGGACCCAAACGCGTACGCCCGGCGCACCAACGAGTTCATCCGGACGTACAAGGTCGGCATGGACGGCGCCATCCCGGTCGTCGAGCCGCCGCCCGGCAGCGACGTCTACCTGCTCGGTCGAATGTGGGCGTGGGAGCCGGTCCTCAAGCTGCACAAGGGTGTGGAATACACGCTGCATCTCTCCTCGGTGGACGTGAATCACGGGTTTAGTCTCACGCCGGTGAATCTCAATTTCCAGGTTGTGCCCGGTTACGACTACGGCCTGCGGATCACGCCCACCCAGGCGGGCGACTTCCGGGTCGTGTGCAACGAGTTCTGCGGCATCCAGCACCATGCGATGGTCGGCCGCATCATCGTGGTTGACGACAGCGCGAGCGGCGCCGCACCAACTCGCACCGGAGGTGGCCAATGACCGCCGTCGCCGCTGCTCCCGCTCCCGAGGCGTTCCGCGAGTGCTCCACCACGGGACTGAAGATCAACGCGCAGGCGGAGGCGCTCATCAAGGTGAACGCCGTCGCCGCGACGGTCTCGCTGCTGATCGGTGGGATCGCGGCCGTGCTCGTGTTGCTGACGCGCTGGCAGGTCGTGCACCTGCTGTCGGCCGAATGGTTCTACCGCGTGCTCACGGTGCACGGCATGAGCATGCTGATCTTCTTCATCATCTTCTTCGAGATGGCCGTGCTGTATTTCGCCAGCGCGGTCCTGCTCAACAGCCGCGTTGCCACCCCGCGTCTCGCCTGGGCGTCCTTCTGGCTCATGGTCGGCGGTGCGCTGCTGGTCGAGTGGATGATGTGGACCGGGAAAGCGGACGTGCTCTTCACGTCGTACGTGCCGCTCCGCGCGCATCCGCTGTACTACCTCGGCATCATTCTCTTCGCGGTCGGGGCCTTGATCGTCAGCGGCATCTTCTTCGCCACGCTCGTCGTCGCAAAGCGCGAACGTACCTACGAAGGATCCGTTCCGCTCGTGACGTTCGGGGCCGCGACCGCCGCCATCATCGCGGTCATCACGCTGCTACACGGCGCCGCGATCTACATTCCGACCTTCCTCTGGTCGCTCGGCCTCATGCATGTCGATCCGCAGATCTATCGCATGATCTGGTGGGGCCTGGGTCACTCTTCGCAGCAGATCAACGTGGCGGCGATGGTGTCGCTCTGGTATTTGCTGGGCGCGCTCACGATCGGCGCCGTCGTCCTCAATGAGAAGATCAGCCGGACCGCCTTCGTGCTCTACGTCCTGTTCATCTCGATGGCCGCGGCACACCACCTGCTCGTGGACCCGGGACTCTCGCCCGCGTGGAAGGTCTGGAATACCAGCTACGCGATGTACCTCGCCGTGCTCGCGAGCATGGTACACGGGTTCACCATTCCGGCCGGCATGGAGGCATCACAGCGGCTCCGCGGCCTGACGAAAGGAATGTTCGAATGGCTGCGCAAGGCGCCGTGGAGTGATCCCGGGTTCAGCGCCCTGATCTTTTCAATCATCATCTTCGGCTTCCTGGGCGGAATTACGGGCGTCACGTTTGGAACCGAACAGATCAATCTCATTGCGCACAACACCTTCCGGGTCCCCGCGCATTTCCATGCCACCGTGGTCGGCGGAACCGCGCTCGCCTTCATGGGCATCACGTACTACGTGATTCCGTTGATCTTCCGAAAACAGGTGGCCTTCTGGCCGCTCGTGAAGGTGCAACCGTATCTCTTCGCGATCGGCATGACGATCTTCGCCGTTGCCGGGACGTTCGCCGGAACCTTTGGACTGCCGCGCCGGCACTGGGACACGACCTTCTCGCAGGCGCCGTTTGACGTTCAGTACCACCCGGCCGTGAACCTCATGGTCGGCATCATGGCGATTGGCGGTCTGATCGCGGCGGTCGGCGGCGCGATCTACCTCGTGTCGACGGTGTGGTCGGTATTCTTCGGGAAATCGATCGCTGCGCTGTCGGGCGCCGAGATCCGAAATCTGCGCGCCGGCATACCGGCCGGCATTCTGCGCCCCCCGCCGCCGCTCCCCGCGGGGGACGTCGATCATCGGGGGCTGTCGCGCGGCACCCTGGTCCTGGTCGGCGTGTTTTTGCTGGCGTTCATCGCGTACTACTTCGTGAACTGGAAGCTGCTCTCCGTCGTCTGGAAGGTCGGATGAGAGGTCTGGCGGGGCGCGAAGCGGGCGCCCTGGCGGCGCTCGGCATCATTCTGTCGATCACGGCGGTGTGGTGGGCGCTCGCCCTGTGGCCGCTGCCAGGCGATGTCGCGCCGTGGCTGATCCGCACGCGCGCCGTGTGCTTTGGTGCGGTCGCGAACGGGCTCCCGACGACCGCCGGTTGGATGGTGCTCATCGGCCAACCCGTGTACATGCTGGCGGCGCTCTGGCTGATTTCCGGTACCACGGTGCGCTCGGCGCTCAAGACCGTGGCGCGGTTTCGCGCCGGCCGCGGCGTGCTGGCGGCGACGGCAGTCCTCACCCTCGTGGGTATCTCGAGCGCCGCCATGCGCGTAGCGCGTGCCGCCGACCCCAACCTGCTCGAAACGGGTCAGCCCTCCCCCGCTCCGAGCGACCAGGTCCCCCGCCTGAACCGCGCGGCACCGCCGCTGACGCTGGTCGATCACCGAGGAGAGCAGCTCACGCTCGCGCGGTTTCGCGGTCGACCGGTATTCATCACGTTCGCGTTCGCGCATTGCACGACAGTGTGCCCGCTCATTGTGCACGACGTACTGGCAGCCCAGCGGGCGGCGGCCAAGCTCGAACCGGTCGTCGTCGTCGTCACACTCGATCCATGGCGAGACGTGCCGGCCCGTCTAGCGACCATCGCAACCCGGTGGCAACTGGGACCGGATGCGTACATCGTCGGCGGCGCCGTTGCTGACGTCGAGCGAACGCTCGATGCATGGAGCGTCAGTCGGGCCCGCGACCCACGGACCGGAGACATCACCCATGCTCCGGTCGTCTACATCGTCGACCGGAACGGGCGCATCGCGTTTCCCGTGACCGGAGCAAGTAGCGCGGCGACCATTGCGCGCCTCGCGGATCGCCTGTGAGCGAACGACTGGCGGCGTACTGGGCGCTCACCAAGCCGGGCATCACAGGGCTGGTGATGCTGACCACGGGGGCGGGCGTTGCGTTGGCGGCGCGCGACGCCATGGACATCGCGCTGCTTGCGTACACGCTCATCGGAACCGGCTTCGTGGTGGCCGGAACCAATGCCTTGAACCAGTGGTGGGAGCGCGACGCCGACGCGCGCATGCACCGGACGCGGCGGCGTCCGCTGCCGGCCGGGCGACTGGAGCCCGGGGCTGCACTCGTCTTCGCGCTCGGCATCTCGACCGCCGGGCTCGTCTGGCTGGGGACATTGGTGAATGGTCTCACGACACTGCTGGCGGCGCTCAGCCTCGTGATCTACGTCGGCGTGTACACCCCGCTGAAGCGCCGCACGTCTCTGGCGTTGTTCGTGGGCGCCGTGCCGGGCGCGCTTCCGATTCTCGGCGGCTGGACCGCCGCGGGCGCTGGCCTCACGAACGCGGCGTGGGTGCTGTTCGCCATCCTCTTCCTGTGGCAGCTGCCGCACTTCTTGGCACTGGGGTGGCTCTATCGCGAGGATTACCGCCGCGGCGGGTTCGCGATGCTGAGTCGTCACGATGCCGACGGCCGGCTCACCGGCCGCCAAGCGTCGCTCTTCTCTCTGGCCCTGCTTGTGGCGAGCCTGCTTCCGGCGTCTGTTGATCTCGCCAGCAGCGCATATGTGATGGGTGCAATCGCCCTCGGTACGGTACTGCTGGCTTGGAGTGCGATGCTGTGGCGCGCCCCAACCGCCGCCGGCGCCCGCCGGTTGTTTCTCGCCTCGATCGTGTACCTTCCGGGGTTGCTGTTGCTTCTGATTGCCACGCCTTAAGCAGGTCTACGCCTGGGACGCGAAGCTGGCTCGGGCACTCGACCCCCAAAGAGCGCTTAGCCCACGACCTCCTTGACGGGCACCGGCCGAGCGGGCGGGGCCTCGGCGCGGCGCTGACGCACCAGCACCCGGGCGTCAACGGCCATTACGCCGGACGGAAACGCCAGCAGCGGATTGATATCGAGCTCCGCGATCTCGGGATGATCGGTCGCGAGCAGTGACACGCGCAACAAGACGTCCTCGAGCGCGGCGAAGTCGACCGGCACCGCGCCACGGATGCCGTTCAGCAACGCCACCCCGCGGATCGAGCGAATCATCTCGTGCGCATCGAGCGGGTCGAGCGGCGCCAGCCGGAAGGTCACGTCCTTCAGCGCTTCCACGTAGATGCCGCCGAGCCCAAACATCACCAATGGGCCGAACGCGGGATCGCGACTCATGCCGACGATCGTTTCCCGGCCGCCGGTTACCATACGTTGTACCAGCACGCCGACCTGCGCGCCGGGCAGCGCGCGCGTGACCGCCGCCGTCAGCTCGGCACTCGTGCGCTGAACTTCGCCGGCCGTCGCCAGGCCGAGGCGGACCGCTCCCACGTCGGACTTGTGAATGAGTTGCGGCGCGACGGCCTTCAGCACGACCGGGAATCCCAGGGCCGTCGCGATCTCCGCCGCTTCCGCCGGGTGCTCCGCCAGCCTGGCCTCCGCGACCGGGATCCCGTAGGCGGCAAGCAGCTCGAGGGCGTCGAGTTCCGACAGTTTGTGGGTGCCGGCGTCGCGGGCGCCGGCCAGCGCGCGCGCCGCTCGGGCGCGATCCACGTCGATCGCCGGCGCAGGCTGCGTCGGCCGTCGAATCCATTCGTGCTGCCGGCTCAGCGCGGACAGCCCGCGAGCCGCCGACTCCGGGAACACGTACGCCGGAATGCCGGCGCGGTGCAGCTCGGCCCGACCCTGCGGCAGGCCCTCGCGACCCATCAACACCGCAAACACCGGTTTCTGCCCGTGCCGCTCGGCGATGGTTACGATCGATTCAGCAACATCCTCCTGGCGAACGCCGAGCGGCGGCACGAACACCGCGAGCGCCGAATCCACCTGCGGGTCGCTGAGGATCGCCTCGAGCGCGTGGCGATAATGCGTCGGGGTGGCCGACGCAATCATGTCGAGCGGATTGCGAATCGATGCTTCCTCCGGAAACAGCGGCTTCAGGCGCGTCACGGTCGCCGGTTGCAGCTCGACCAGCTCGAGCCCGTGGGCTTCGAGCGCGTCGGCGGCGAGGATCGCCGGACCACCGGAGTTGGTGATGACCGCCGTGCGTCGCGAGCGCGGCATGGGACGCCCCGTAAACGCCATCGCCATGTCGAACAGCTCTTCGATCGACTCCGCCCGCAGCACGCCCGACTGCGCGAGCAGCGCGTCGACCGCGACGTCGCTGGCCGCCAGCGCGCCCGTGTGTGAGGAGGCCGCGCGGGCGCCCACCTGCGAACGGCCGGACTTCACCACGATGATCGGTTTGGTGCGCGTGATCCGGGACGCCAGCTCACGGAAGCGCCGGGGATTGCCGAAGCTCTCGACATACATCAGGATCACACCGACCGCTGGGTCCCGCTCCCAGTATTCCAGGAGGTCGTTCCCGCTCACGTCCGGCTTGTTGCCCACCGACACGAATTGCGAAATCCCAATGCCGTATTCGGCCGCATGATCGATGACGTTCAACCCCAGGGCACCCGACTGCGACACGAACGCAGCGCGTCCCTGCGGCGGCATCGCAGGCGCGAACGTCGCGTTCATCGAGATTCCGTGGTCGGTGTTGAGCACCCCCATGCAGTTGGGTCCCACCATCCGCATCCCGTATTGGCGCACGATGTCCACGAGCTGCCGCTCGCGATCGACGCCCACGCCGCCGATTTCTCGAAATCCCGCCGAGATGACCACGAGTCCGCGGACGCCGGCCTGACCACACCCGCGCGCCACATCCAAAACACGCTCCTTGGGCACCACGATGACCGCGAGGTCGATGGGCTCGGGAATGGCGCCGATGTTGGGATAGGCGCGCACGGACTGGATCGAGCTCGCGTTGGGATTGACCGGATACACGGCGCCGGTGAAGCCGTAGCGCAACAGGTTCGCGAAGATTTGATGCCCGATCGTATCGGACATGCGCGAGGCGCCGATCACGGCGATCGAGCGCGGCTTGAGGATGGCATCGAGGTTGTGCGTCATCTGACCCTGAGAGCGTTGAGGATCACCGCGGCATCCAGCGCTTCCTGCATGACGGCGCCCGCGGCGGGGGTGATGTGTCCAAGACTCGCGACGACCATCAGCGCGAAGCTCACGCCGAGGCCGACGCCGATACTCTGCAGCGCGATCTGGCGCATGCGCCGGCTGATCGCCATGGCATCGCCGAGCCGCGCGATGTCGTCCACCAGCAGCACGACGTCGGCTGCCTCGGCGGACACCGCGGTGCCGTGCGCTCCCATCGCGACACCGACCGTCGCGGCCGCCAGTGCCGGCGCGTCGTTGATCCCATCGCCGACCATCAGGACGTTGCCGTGGCGCTTCGCCAGCTCCCGGACGGCGGCCACCTTGTCCGCCGGCAACAGATTGGCGCGCACGGTGCGGATGCCGGCCTGCGCGGCGATTGCTTCGGCGGGCGCTTCGCGATCCCCCGTGAGCATCACGGTGTCGCGCACGCCCAGGACCGCGAGGTGCTGCATCAGGGCGGGCACTTGATGACGCAGCCGGTCGGCGAAGTGAATCGCGCCCACGATTCTGCCATCCACGGCGACGTGTGCGGTCGTGCCGTCGCTCGTGTGTTCGGGCGCGGAGATCCCCACGTCGCGCAGGTGCCGCACTGAGCCGATCTCCACTCGACGACCCTCGACCACTCCCGAGACTCCGCGCCCGGGGCTCTCGCGAAACCCGGTGACCGACGGGAGTGGGCGTCCGCCCGCGCGATCGCGGCTCGCATCCACGACGGCATGGCCGAGATGATGGGATGACAACTGCTCGACGGCCGCGGCGAGGCGCAGGACCTCCGGCGCGGCCATGCCGTTCAGTCCTTCGACATGGGCAACCATGGGCTGCCCCAGCGTCAGCGTGCCGGTCTTATCGAAGACCACCGCCTGGGCGCGGCCGAGCTGCTCGATCGCGCGGCCATGCTTCACGATCACCCCGAGATCCGCGGCGCGACTGATCCCCGCGATCACCGCGACGGGCGTCGCGAGAATCAATGGACAGGGCGTCGCCACGACGAGAACCGCCAGGATGCTCGTCGTCGTACCCGTCACGAGGAACGCGATGCCACACATCAGCAGCGTGACCGGGGTGAACCACACCGCGAACCGGTCCGCCAGACGCTGGATCGGCGGTTTCTCCCGTCTCGCTTGCTCGACCAGCAACACGATCTGCTGGTACTGACTCTGCGCGCTCGCGCGCAGGGCGCGGACGCGCAACGCGCCATCGAGGTTCACGCTGCCGCTCAGGAGATGCGTGCCGGCGACCGCGCGCAGCGGCAGCGGCTCGCCCGTAAGCGCCGACTGATCGACGCTCGACGTGCCGTCGATCACTTCGGCATCCACCGGCACGAGATCGCCGGGCCGCACCAGAATCTCGTCTCCCACGACCACCGTCTCCACGGGGACATCCTCGACCTCGGCGCCACGCATGCGATGCGCTACCTTCGGCGCCCGAGCCATGAGTGCCTCGAGTGAGCTCGAGGCTCGCCGCATCGCGTACGCTTCGAGCGCCTCCCCGCCGGATTGCATCAGCACGATGACGACGCCCGCAAAGTACTGCCCCAGGATGATAGCCGTGACGATCGCGAGCGTCGCGACGATGTCCGCGGCAAATCGGCCGCGGAACACCCCCGTCACCGTCTTCAGGACCAGCGGGATGCCGCCCGCGAGCACCGTACCGAGAAAGACTGCGTCGGAGCCCGTGAGGAGTCCCACCACCAGACCGGCGGCGGCGAGTAGCGCGATCAGCCGGTGCGCGTCAGCTTTGTTGCGCATGGTCGACAAGGCGGTGACGGCGCTGGCCAGGGCGAGCTACGATCGCTGCTGCAAGGCGCCCGATTTCCTGCAGGCGTTCTACCGGCATTTCCTCGCGGCATGTCCCGAGGCCGCGCCGCGGTTCGCCCGGACGGACTTCGAGCAGCAGACCAGGCTGTTGCGACACGCGATCGGCCTGCTGCTCATCTTCCCGACACAGCCACCGAAAGAGCCGCCACTGCTCGCGCGGCTCGCCGAGCGGCACAGCCGGCGCGATCTCGACATCGATCCCGCGTTCTACCGCCCGTTCATCGAATCCCTCATCGCGACGGTCAAACAGTACGACGGCGAGTGCACTCCTGCCATTGAAGCGGCCTGGCGGGAGACGGTTGCACCCGGCGTGCAGTACATGACGTCCAAGCATTAGCCATCCTCAGAACGGCTTGAACCCCGGCGAACCGAATCGGGGCATCTGCAAGTGGTGCCACAGCGGATACGCGTACGCGATGATCACCAGGACCACGGCGACGCCGGTCCACACCCAGTAGCGGTCGAAGATCGTGCGTCCCGGCGCGAGGGGGTGCAGCGGCTCCGCCCACTCGATCGTCTGCGATGCCGTCCGCTTCCCTGCCAGCCGCGTGCCGATCATCACCAGAATGAAAAACGCGGCGCTCGTGAACAGGAACAGCCCGCCGACCGCGGACACACCGGTCAAGCCGCGCCACGCCTCGGCGACCGGACTGCCGCCGTAACTCGCGTCGTACACTCGGCGCGGCATGCCCATCAGACCGGTGATGTGGTTCGAGAACGAAAACAGCATCATGCCGATGAACCACAGGTAGGGCTGCACCCGCGCGAGCAAGGCCAGCTCGAGCTCGCGGCCCGACAGCCGCGGCACGAGCCAGTAGGCCGCCCCCATGAAGGTGAGCGCGACCGCGCTGCCGACGGTGAGGTGGAAGTGGCCCTGAATGAATGCCGTGTTGTGCACGACCGCGTTCATCCCGAATGACGCGTTGATGGCGCCGCCGATCCCGCCGACTGCGAACAGGATCATGGACAGCGCCACGCTCGAGAACAGGGGATCGCGCCACGGCAGCTTGCCGATCCAGTCGAGCAGCCCCTTCGCGCCCTGCATCCGGCCACCGACCTCCATGGATGCCGTCACGGTGAACGCGGTGATGAAGCTCGGGAACAGAATCGCGAAGGTGAGAAACGTGTGCAGCAGCTTCCAGCCTGACGAGACGCCCGGATCCATGAACTGATGGTGGAATCCGACCGGCGTCGAAAACAGAATGAACAGCGCGAACACGAGCCGAGCGAGCGGATCGCTGAACAGCTTCCCGCCCGCGATCCGGGGCAGGACCGAGTACCAGATCACGTAGGCCGGCAGCAGCCAGAAGTACACGAGCGGATGTCCGAAGTACCAGAACAGCATGCGCGACAGCACCGGGTCCACGCCATTCGTCCAGCCCAGCGACCAGGGAATGAGCTGGAACAGCACCTCGACCGCGACACCGATCGTCGCGATGTACCAGACCACCACCGTCGCGATCATGCCGTGCATCGCGAGCGGCGCGGGCCGGTCGGGACGCGTCCGGCGCCAGCTGCGATACGACAGCAGCATCACCGCACCCCAGCACCACGACCCGACCACCACCAACGTGAGCCCGATGTAGAACGCGGGATGCGCCTGCAGCGGCGGATAGAACGTGTACAGCACGGTGGCTTTGCCGGTGAGAATCGCGAACGCCGCAGACGCAGTGCCCGCCAGCGCGAGCCAGAATCCCGCCCATGCGAGCTTGATGGGGGACGGTTCCTGATCCAGCGCGCGCGTGACGACGACGTAGCCGAACGCCATGATGAAGAACGTCGTGAACACGAGCGCCATGAGCACGCCGTGCGCGGTGACCGACAGGTAATACATCTTGGCCGAACGCCACGGCAGATCGAGGCTGGCGCGTGACAGCGACTGCATCAATGCCATCGCCGATGCCGCCCCGAACGCCACGACGGCGACCCACAGGTGGGACAGCGACAGCCGGTCGGCGCGCGTCATGGCTGGGCTTCCACGATGAGCTTGGCGGACATGAGGTGATGCGAGAGGCCGCAGTATTCGTTGCACACGATCAGGTATTCACCGGGCGCCTTGAACACGGTCGTGAACTGGCTGACGTAGCCCGGGACGACCATCGTGTTGCCGTTCGTGCCCACAATCTGGAAGCCGTGCGTGACGTCGGAGCTCGTCATGCGAAACGTCACTGGACGGCCCGCGGGGACCCGCAGCTCCGCCGGCTGGAACGCAAACATCATCGCGATCAGCACCACGGTCGCGCCGTGCTCGTCCACCGTCACACCGCGGCTGGCGAAGCGCGCGTCGCTCCATACGCGCTTCGGATCGATCGTTTCGACGTGGCTGGGCGGCTGCAGCGCACTCCCCGCCACGCCGACCACGATCGTCGTCAGGAAGGCAACGATGATCAGCGCCGACGCCCACATCCAGAACTTCTCGTAGAGCGGCACGTTCATGGCGTCACCCCGCCGCGCCGCAGATAGATGAAGACGTAGACCGCAAACCACGCGGCCACGAAGATCACGCCGTATAACCCGACCAACAACAGCGTGCCTTTGGGATGCTCGGTTGCGGGAGTGTGCGGAGCGGGTGGAGCCTGCGGTTTGGTTGGCGCAACCATCGGATCCTCGTCAGTGTGGTGGCTCGGGAAAATCCACTTCGAAGCGGGTGACCTGACCAGGGATGCTGGAGACGCGCGCATCGCCGCCGTGGAGCCGCGCGATCGATGCGACCAGCGCGAGCCCCAGACCGCTCCCGCCGTCCTCGGAGCGAGTGCGCGCCGGATCGGCCCGGTAGAAGGGCTCGAATAGATGCGGCAGATCGGCGGTGGCGATCCCGGGACCGGTGTTTTCGACCGCGAGCTGGACGCCGCCTGGCTGCAGCGCATCGAGCACGATTCGAAGCTTCCCGTTCTCGGGGGTGAACCGCGACGCGTTGTCGAGCAGATGCTCGATGACGCGCCGCACGAGCGCGGGATCCACCGAGGCCGGACCACTGGGACGCAGCGCGCGTTCGACCGTCAACCCGCGTTCGACGAATCGACGGTTCATCGCATCGAGGCATTCGACGACCAGACGCGTCACGTCCGTGGGGACCCGCTGAGCCGACACCACATGCGCCTCGGCGCGCGTGATCAACAGCAGATCCTCGCACAGCGCGGTGAGCCGGTCGATCTCCTCCAGCTCACCGCGCAGCACCTGCTCGTACTCGCGTTGCGAGCGCGGTGCGCGCAGCGCGACTTCGATCGAGCCTCGCATCGCGGTGAGCGGCGTCCGCAGCTCGTGACTGACGTCAGCGGTCAAGCGTCGCTGCGCGGCAAAACTGCGTTCCAGCCGCTCCAGCATGCGGTTCAGGACCGCCACCAATCCCTCGTACTCCTCCGTATCGGCATGCGCCACGATGCGCTGGTCGAGCGTTCCGGCCTCGATCCGTGTCGCCTGCGCCGTGATCTCCGAGACAGGGCGCACCGCGGACGACGTGAAGTGCCACGCGCCCATCAGTGTCGCCGCCGTTCCGGTAATCACGACCGCCGCGAGTGCGACCAGGAGATCACGCTGCAGAATCGACCGGGAGACGGGCTCCTCGAGCGCGCGCACCGCAGCACAGTAGAAGGCGCCGGTCGCGAGCAGCAACCCGGCTGCCATCGTCGCCGCAAACCGAATCGCCAGCGTGCGGCGCAGCGATCCCTTCACGCCTCCGCTCGATCCGGAGTCGCCAGGCGGAACCCCACGCCGCGCACCGTCTCGATCATCTCCTGGCCCAGGGCCTGGCGCAGCTTGCGGCGAAGGTTGCCGACATGCACGTCGACCACGTTGCTCTCCGGATCGAAATGCATGTCCCACACCTTCTCGAGCAGCTCCGTGCGGCGTACGACCTCTTCGGGGTGCAGCAGGAAGTGCTGCAGCAGGTGGAATTCCTTGGGCGTGAGATCGAGCATCTTGCCGTCGATCCGAGCCTTGTGCTTCAACCGGTCCAGTTCGAGCGGACCGTAGCGCAGCAGCTCCGTGCGGGCCGCCCCGCCACGCCGGACGAGCGCTCGCACGCGCGCGAGGAGCTCGTCGAACTTGAACGGCTTGGTGAGGTAGTCGTCGGCTCCGGCGTCGAGCCCTCGCACCACGTCCTCGGTCGTATCCCGGGCCGTGAGCATCAGGATCGGAATCGAGCGGCCCTCGCGGCGCAGCTCGGCTGCCAGTTGCAGGCCTGTCTTCTTGGGCAGCATGACGTCGAGCACGACCAAGTCGTAGTCGTAGACGTGAGCCATCATGGTAGCCTGATCGCCGTCACCGGCGACATCCACCACGTAGCCCTCTTCCCGCAGGCCCTGCTCGATGAACCCCGCGACCTTTCGGTCGTCCTCCACCACGAGAATCTTCATGAAGACACTCTAGTAGTCGCGCGTTGAATCATTTCTAAAGGGGTCATGAAGGAATCTTAAGGATAAACGTCGCGCCGCCTCCCGCCGTCTCCTCCACCGTGAGACTGCCCCCCAATGCCTCCGCCAGGCGCCGTGAGACGGGTAAACCGAGCCCGGTGCCGTGTCCCGACTGCGGGTCGAAGCGCTCGAACGGCTCGAAGATCCGCTCGCGCAACTCGACGGGCACTCCCGGCCCATGATCCTTGACGGCAAACCGAATCCCATCCCCGTCGCGCTCGACTAGTACGGAGACCGATGCTCGCTCCGGACTGTGCCGGATGGCGTTGGACAAAAGATTCACGAGGATCTGCTCGAGCCGGATCCGGTCGGTGCGCAAGGTGTCGGGCGCGCCGTCCCAGGTCACATCCAGGCGTACTTTTTTTGCCGCCGCCGCCGGCTCGCTCGTGCTGATCGAGCGCTGCACCACGGCGGCGGTATCCACTTCGCGGATCACCGGCGTGACCTTGCCGGCGTCGAGGCGCATCAGATCGAGGAAATTGTTGAGCAGCACGATCGTGTGATCGGCAGCCTCGTACACTTCACGCGCCGCTTGATCGGAGATCTCCGGCGTCTTCCGGGACACGAGTCGCTCCGCCCAGCCGTAGACGCCGGTGAGCGAGTTGCGCAGCTCGTGGTTCATCATCGCGAAGAACAGATCGCGTTGGCGCTGCATGGTCCGAATTTGACCGATCAGCTGCTGGCTCTCCCCGAACAGTCGCGCGTTCTCGATGGCGATCGCGGCCTGCCCCGCGAGCAGCACTGCAATCGCCTCGTCTTCGTCGCTGAACTCCGCCGCATCGAGCTTCTCGGTAAGGTACAAATTGCCGAAGACCCCGCCCCGCCCTCTGACGGGCACGCCGAGAAACGACGTCATGGGCGGATGGCGCGGTGGGAATCCGAACCGCTGCGGATGGCGGTTGATGTCGGCGCTGCGGATCGGCTTGCTCTCGCGGATCACCAGGCCCAGCAAGCCACGGCCCCGGGGCAGGTCGCCGATCCCGTTCCGGGTCTCTTCGTCGATGCCGGAGGTCACGAACCGGGCGAGGCTCGTCCGGTCTTCGCCCAGGACGCCGAGTGCGGCGTAGTGTGCCCCCACGACTTCGCGGGCGGCATCCACCACCTCTTGCAGCACCTGGTCGAGGTCGCGCTGCGAGAGGATCGCCACCCCGGCTGCGAGCAGCCGTTCGAATCGCTCCCGGATACGGGAGGCTTCGGGTCCCGAGGTCACACGGGAACATGCTTCACGTTCGGTACAGTGACAATTCACGGAGAAGGCCTCATCTTATGGACAGCAGCGCGCCCGCCGTCGCGCGTTACACTTGGAACCCACGACCCCGCGAGGCGATCATGGCTCGGCTTTCACCGCTGCTCCCCCTTGTGGCATTCGCACTCTCCGCGTGCGGAGCCTCCCACACTCATGTCCCACTGGTCGGCGCATCCTCGGAGCTCGCCGCGCTCACGGGCGAATGGGCGGGCGAGTACAGTAGCGGAGAATCAGGACGCAGCGGCAGCATCAGCTTCACGCTGCGCTCGCTGGACGACTCCGCCTTCGGGGATGTCGTCATGATTCCGACCGGGCTGGGCCGTCCGGTGAAGCCCTATTCCGAACAGCCGGTCGCGGGCAGCAACACGCCGTCGCCCACCACCGTGCTGAAGATCCGATTCGTGCGTGTCGAGCAGGGCCATGTGAGCGGGACGCTCGATGCCTACGCCGACCCGCAAACCGGCGAGCGCCTGTTCACGACGTTCACCGGCGAGCTCAAAGGCAACACGATCGAGGGTACCTACACGACGCGACTGCAGACCGGGGTCACCCAGACCGGCCGCTGGTCGGTGCAGAAGCGCATCTAGACTTTCGCGGTCGCGACCGCGCCGACGATGTCGGTTTGCGAGATCACGCCGACGAGCGCCCCGTCGTACTCGACGAATAGCCGCTGCACGTTGAGATAGAGCATTTCCTGGGCGGCTTGCCGGACGTCGAGGTCCGGCTCGACCGTCGCCGGCCAGGGAGTCATGATCTCGAGAATACGCGTGCGCTCGAACAACCGTTCGCGCTCGGCTGCGGACTCGCAGGTGCTCTCGGCTTGCAGGATTTCCCGGGTCGAGACGACTCCAACGGCACGCCCCAACCGATCGATCACCGGTAGCGCCGAGACCTGTGCGTCGGTGAACACGGCGACCGCATCGGCAATGGTCGCTTCGGTGCTGATCGTCTTCAGGCTCGTCTGCATCAGCTCGGCGATCTTCATAGCCTGGGCTCCATGGAGCGGGGTACGATCAACGTGCTCAAACCATCCTGAATGTCGACTGAAAAGACCTCGAAGGAGTGCTCATGCGCCATCGCGTAACCACCTGCATCTGCCTGTTCGCTGCCGCCGTCCTCCTGCCCGCCTGCCGCGAGGATCGACCGCCATCCCCCTCCGACGGCGGCCAGGTCCAAGTCCCCCCGAGCGAAATCCCGGCTGACGTCTCGCACGGTGAGGCGCGCGTCGGGTCGACAGCGGAGTCCCCGGCCATCGACCCCGTGGCGCCGCCGCGGGCTACCAGCCGGCTCCATCGCCTGCGTATCGCGATCACGCACGCGAAAGTCACGATTGCCGACGGAGTCTCGTACGACGCGTGGACATTCGACGACCGCGTCCCCGGTCCCGTGATGCGCGTGACCCAGGGAGACACGGTCGAGTTCACGCTCGTGAATCGGTCCCCCATGCCGCACAGCCTCGACTTTCACGCCGCCGAGATCGCTCCGGATCGTGCGTACCGCAACCTCATGCCCAAGGATTCGATCAAGTATCGGTTCGTCGCGCGCGTACCCGGGGCCTTCATGTATCACTGCGGCACGGCCCCGGTGGCGCTCCACATCGCGAACGGGATGTACGGAGCGATCATCGTCGATCCCCGTCAGGCGCGGCCGCGCGCCAAGGAGTTCGTGTTCGTGCAGAGCGAGTTCTACACCAAGACGCTGGCCGACTCCACGCGCACCATCCATTGGGACAAGCTGCTGGGGTTGGCACCGGACTACGTTGTGTTCAACGGTCGGGAGGCCATCTACGCGAAACACCCGATCCCGGTGCGGGTAGGCGAGCCGCTGCGGATGTACGTGGTCAACGCGGGTCCGAACCGGTTCTCGGCGTTCCACGTGGTGGGCGCGATCTTCGATCGCGTGTTCATGGACGGGTCGCTCGCGCATCCGCTCGAGGGCGTGCAGACGGTGACGGTCCCCGTCGGCGGGGGCGCGATCTTCGAGGCGCGACTGGTCGAGCCGGGAACCTATCCGTTCGTGAGTCACGCGTTTGCGGACGCGACCAAAGGTGCGGTCGGGGTCTTCCAAGCTCAGATGTCGGACAACCCGGCCGGCGAAACGCGGCCCCAGAGATGAATGGCGAAGCTCGCCGCGGCGCCGATTTCCATCACCCGGCCCGCGGCGAGCAGTACGCCGCCGAGCCCCACCAGCACCACGCCCGTATTGATCAGCACAAACGCAAGCCAGGCGGTGATCGCGCTTCGCGACGGTCTGCGGCGCAGCACGAAGCGCGGAAAGATCCATACCGCGATTCCCATGACGAGCTGGATCATCCACCCCACGAGCAACAGCTCGATGTGCACCGCGCGAATCGCCCCCGGGTCGAATCCCAACGCAAGCCCTTTGCCCGCGAGCAGCACCGCGCCGATCGCAAAGCCGCAGACCAGGTGGACGAGCGCTGCCCGGACAAACCACGCGCTGACGAGCGGCACTAGCGCACCTTCACCCGAGGCCAGGTGTTGAGCGTGAACCCGACGCCGGCCAGCGCCTGAGCGATACCGGCCACCGCGAGCAGCCAGCCGGGAAGCGACTCCGGGCGCCACGCGCGGAGCGGCTCGACCACCACCCGCAGCACCAGCCCTGCGTTCAACAGCACGAAGGTCGCAATCGCGACGACATTGTCGCCGCGCGGGAGCTCCGCCGTGTACTTTGGGAACATCCAGTAGGCGACACCGAAGATCATCTGCGTAATCCAGCCGACCACCAGCATGTGCACGTAGGCCGGACCGGTGACGGCGAACAGCTGCGGCAAGTGCAGCGGCTGTTGCAGCGCTCCCAGCACACCGACGAGCAAGCCAGCGACCAGATAGATCATCGCCGCCTTGACGTACCAGCGGGACAGTGGCGGCATTACTTGAACGCGTTGTCGAGCGCCATCATCACGGTGAACCCTCCGATGAAGCCGACCGTGGCAACGTCGATGTTGCCGGTGCGCTGCGTCTCTGGGATGAGCTCTTCGACGACCACGTACAGCATCGCCCCGGCCGCGAAGGCCAGCGCGTACGGCAGGAGCCAGGACGCCTGGACCACGACGACGGCGCCCAGGACTGCGGCGACAGGCTCCACGACTGCGGTGAGTTGTCCGTACCACAAGGCGCGCCACCGGTTCATACCCTCGCGGCGCAGCGGCAGCGCCACGGCGAGCCCCTCGGGAACGTTCTGCAGTCCGATACCGAGCGCCAGCGCGAGCGCCGCAGGGGCGGAGCCGCCCCCGAACGCGACGCCGATCGCGAGCCCCTCCGGAAAGTTGTGCAGTGTGATCGCCGCCATCAGCAAGGTCGAGCGACGCCAGGCCCGGGCGGGGGCCGGGCCCTCGGGCCGCGCCTCATCCGGGAACTCGGGATGCAGATGGGGCAGCGCCTGATCGAGGGCGTAGATGACGGCCGCACCAAGCAGGAGACCCAGGGCCGCCGGCGCGACTCCGCCCCGCGCTATTGCCGGGACGAGCAGTGACCAGCATGACGCCGCGACCATCACCCCGCCGGCGAAACCCATGAGACCATCCATGAGCCGCCGGGGCGCCCGCGACGTGACGAGCACGGGCAGCGTGCCCGCCGCGGTGAGTGACCACGTGCCGAGTGCCGCAATGCCCGCCTGCGCGAGCGGCGACAGGGCGAGAAACCAGGCGGTCATGGCCGCGCCGGCCCGGGACTACAGATCGCTGCGCGCGAGGCGCCGCGCGGCCCAGACGAGCGGCAGGGCACTCCAACCGAGGAGCACGGCCACGAGCGCGGCGGCGCCGGTCCCACCGAGCAGTTCGCGTAACGCCGCGCCGGTCGGCCCGGAGATTCCGTCCGCGTTGAACAAGCCGATTCCGAGCACGCGCGCCGAGTCGATCGGATCGAGGGCGAGCAATAATGAAAGCGGCCACGCGGGACTGCCGCTGGGCAGGATCGCGAGCAGGCCGATCGCGAGCAGATCCACCCCGATGACCAGCACACACCACGCGACGATCGACACCGCCAGCGCGCGCGCGCGGTCGCGCACCCGGACGCCGATGGCCAACCCGATCGCGAGGCATGCCGAGAGCAGCAACGTCGCGATGGCGAGCAGCCCGAGGTATCGCCAGCCATCGGCCATACCGGCGAGCGCTCCGATGACGAGTCCCGCCGCGCCGAGGCCGATGCAGAGCGCGGCACCCAACACCCCGAGCCACGCCGCCCATCGCGCCACCACGATCTCAACACGCTTCAGCGGCAGCGCGGCGATGAACTCGAGCTCGTAGCACTCGGCACCGGCCGCCGCCCCGGTGAGCAGCGCGAGCAGTGGGACGACCCAGAGGATCAGCTGGAGCAAGCTGATGGACGTACGCGCGAATCCCTGCACCGCGATGACGCCCCCCGCCGAGAGGCCCACCAGCGCGATCGCGACACACGCGACCGCGAACCCCGCGGCAAACAACGGTGCGGTGCGGCCCTGGCGGGCCGCGGCGAGCTCGAAGCGCAGCAAAGCGGCCGTCACGCGACCCTCGCCGGTCCCAAGCCGCGGCTGCGGCGCACCAACACCCGATAGATCCGTTCGATCGGCGGATCCGCCAAGTCCCCGTGACTCGGCACGCCCGCTGCGGCGGCGAGCTCGGCAAGCGATCCCTGCGCAACCACGCGGCCTTCGACCAGGAGCACGATCCGCTCCGCGAGCAGCGCCACGTCGTGCAGATGGTGCGAGGCGAACAGCACCGCCACACCACGGCGGCGCGCCGCTGCGATCGCCGCGCGCACGTCTTCGGCGCCATCGATGTCCAGGCTGATGCTTGGCTCATCGAGCAGCAGCGCGCCGACATCGCCGACCGTCGCGAGCGTGAGCATGATCCGTTGCCGCTGCCCGCCCGAGAGATCGCAGAGCGCGGCGTCGAGACGGTCTCCGAGGCCGGCCTCGTCGAGCGCGTCGCGCACGATAGTCGGCGCGAAACCGCGGGCGCGTGCGACCAGCGCTGCCAGAGCAGACACCTTTGTGGTTTGCGGCACGCCCAACCGCTGGGAGAGATACGCAAGATTGCCCTCGACCCGGGCGCTGCCGCCGCTCGCGTGCACCGTTCCGGCGAGAATGCGCAGCGCCGTGGATTTCCCCGCGCCGTTGGGTCCGACGAGCGCGACGGTCTCACCGGCCCGCACCACGAGGTCGAGCGGATGCAGCGCGATCCGGTCGCCGAAGCGCTTCCAGACCTGGCGGAGCTCGATCATGGACGCCGCCGCCACCGCCGCCTGCCCGCGCTCAACACCGCGAGACCGGCGAACAGCGTCAGTCCGGCGGCTACCGATTGCCCCGCAAGGCCGCCGGAGCGGGCGGCGGGAGCCGGCGGCAACCGAGACAGCATCACCGGGCGCGGCGGCGCCGCCAACGGACAACGATCGGTCGCCGCATTCAGCGCGAACACCGGGAACGTGCGCTCCGCCCACGCCAGCGTCGTCGCGGCCGGGCTGTTCAGCCACAGCCGCAATCCCTCGCGGGTCAGCGCCAGCTCGGCCAACGGCGACGACGCGGTATGCGGAACGTCGAGCACGCCGTCTCCGCGGAGATCGTATCCTCCCGCACCCCAGTAGTTGCCCCGGCCATCGACGCACAGCCGATAGGCGGCGCTGTCCGAACCGCCCGTCGTGGCGAACGTATTCGCCAGGATCGCGTTCCCCGTGATGCGCGTGGCTTCACTGTTCGAGAACAGCTTGAGTCCGAGCCAGTTGCCGGCGACGACGTTGTCGGTGAAGGTGCCGCGAATCACGTTGTCGAAAAATATCCCGACGCCGTTCCCCACCAGCAGGTTCCCGGTGACGATCGCGTCGGTCGCCTGCTGCAGCACCAGGCCGTACGAACGCGCGCCGGCGTTCCACGCGAACACATTGTCGGTGATCGTGACGCCACGGGAGAACATGATGACCGCGCCCGCGGCGTTGTCGGTGAAGACGTTGCGATCGAAGTGATTCGCGTGACTGAACATGTAGTGCAAGCCGAAGCGCACCCGGGTGACGGTATTGTCGACGACGGTAATACTGTCCGAATAGGAGAAGTACATACCATCGCGCACGTGGGCGATGTGATTGCCCGCGGCCACCGCGCCACGCGAATGATAGAACGAGATCCCGTCACCCCGCTCGCTTTCCCGTGCCGCGGGACGTCCCGCGATGTCCAGACGCTGGATCACCACGCCGCGCCCCTCGCGGACGAACACACCGAACAGCACGTCGCGGATCACGAGATCCTCGAGCAGCACGGAGTCCGCCGCCACGAGCACGCCCGCATCGTACGCGTCGGGATCGCGCCCGCCGTTCTCGATGCGCAGGCCGCGCACGACACTGCCCGCGGCTCTGACCTCCAACACGGTGCCGGCTCCCGTTCCGCGCAGCACCGCTCCCGGCGCGGCGAGTACGATGGTGGGCCGCGAGAGCACCAGCGGACCCTGATGCACGCCGGCGCCGAGCCGCAGCGTGTCGACGATCAGCACGCCCAGCAGGAGGCCGAGCGTCACGCCGCCTGCCTCCGGATCCGCCGCGTCTCGAAGAACAGCACGGCGGCGAGCGCGAGCACAAACAGGCCCAGCAGGAACGTCCCCACGCCCGGATAGCTGTAGACGTCGAAGTTGGCGATGCGCTGGTGGCCGAACACCGGCGGGGTGAAGGCGGCGACTGTGATCGGCGCGTCCGGGCTCAGTTCATGGCCATAGCTGTACATCCGATAGACGAACGCGGCGAGCGAAAACGCCGCGAAATAGCCGAACAGCACGAGCAGATCGACGACGTTCCCGACGCGCGCGAACACCGCGGTGCGCAAGCCGAGCAACAGGAAGATGCCCAGGACGAACGGGATGAACTTCATCTCGACAAAATCGGCGGCGTGGATTTCCCGCATGCCGATGTAGTGGTTGAGGATATTGATGCCCTGGAGATCCGTCCCGCCGTTGCCGCCCGTGAGTTGATGCGCGTAAATCGACAGCCGCAGGCCCTCCGGGAATTGATTGGCGAACATCGTGATCGTCCACAGCGGGAAGAACAGCGCGAGGATGAGCAGGACTCCCGCCCCGAGCACGGCGATCCGTGCCCGGAGCGAGAGGACCTGGCCCAGCCAGCCGACTAGTGACATGTCAGTTACCGCCACCGGCGCCGCCCGCGGCCACCGGTGTTCCGGCGCGCGGCTTCACCAGCAGATAGCCCTGCATCTCCTGGTGCATCGCCGAGCAGAAATTCGTGCAATAGAACGGATAGACGCCGGGTTTCGTGGCGCGGAACGCAATCGTCTTGGTCTCGCCCGGATCGACGACCACGTTGATGTTGTAGCCCGCGAATCCGAGGCCGTGCAGCATGTCCCGCTCCTGCTCGGCGTTGGTGACGTGGATGATCACGGAATCGCCTTGCTGCACTTCGACTTCGCCCGGGGCGAAGTAGGAGCGAATCGCGAACATCTTGACCTCGACGATGTTGCCGCGCCGCGTAATCCGCCCGTCGGCCGCCGCCCAGATCGCCTGCGGATGGCGATTCTCGGCCTTCGGATACACTTCGATCGGCTTCAGCAGATCGGCACGCACGAGCTGCGCGAAATGCGGCTCCGGCTCGGTGTACGCCTCGTACAGCATCGTCAGGCCGTCGCCGGTGATGTCGATGAGCTGGCTCGATTCCGGCTGCGACGGTCCCACGTTCAGATGGCGGCCCTTGGAGAGCTTGTTCATCGAGATCAGGTAGCGGCCCACCGGATGACGCGTGTCGCCGTGCGCCGTGACCAGATGTCCCACCGAGAAGTGCACGGGAATCTTGGCGACCACGAGCGCCGAGTCCTTACCGTCGAACGGCCCGAGCTTCCACTTGGCGACCGCCGACTCCACGAACAGCGATGTGTACGCATAACCCTGATCGTCGAATTGCGTGTGCAACGGCCCGAGGCCGACCGGCACCTCGGCGACACGGATCGACTCGAAACGCAAGACGGGAATCCCGTCCTCGTTGCCAACCGTGTCGTTGGCGGTGGTCGCGGTGAGGAACTTCTGGAAGTCGAACACCGTGACGAACGGCGCCAGCTTGCCGCCGCCCACCACGTACCGGCCGTCAGGCGAGAAGTCGGCACCGTGCGGACTCTTGGCGAGCGGCACGAGATACATCATGCCCGGCACCTCGCGCGGATTGAGCACGCGCACGCCGCCGATCATCTTGCCTTTTCCCGCCGCCGCGGCCGCCGCAGCCTTGCGCCAGTTCACGAACGTGATGTAGTCGCGATCGCGCTGGCTGGCGGTCACCTCGAGCCGGCCGGTGGCCCGCTCACTGTTGTACGAGCTCCACACCACCCAGTCGGCGGAGATTTCGCGGCCGGTCGCCGCGAGGTCCCAGTCGAACGGCGGGGTCACGATCTGCCAGGAGACCGACATCTCGCCGCTCGCGCTGTCGATCTTGATGCCGCTCAGGATCCCCTTGTAGTCCGTCGCGTACCGGGAGGTTGGGGCGTACGTGCCCCGGGGGATGGGAATCGAGAACCGGCTCGCGACGAGCGCGTACTCGCTGTTTTCGGTCACGAACGCCGAGCCGTGATTGCCGCTCGAGTTGGCGATCGGACCGAGAATCTGCTTCGTCTTGAAATCCCGCAGGTCCACGCGCGCCAGGCGGTTGTTGGCGTTGTCGTTCACGAACAGCCAGCGACCGTCGTAATCGCCCTTCGTCTTGGACAGCGCGGGGTGGTGCACGTCGCCCCAGGTGTACTCGCCCAGCATCTCTTTACTTTCGATATCGAATCCGTACCCGGTGGCCGGGTAGGGGGCGAAGACGGGAATGGTGGCGATGTGCCGCATCGAGGGGACGCCGGCGACATAGATCTGGCCGGAATGCCCGCCGCTGTAGAAGAGATA
Organism: Gemmatimonadales bacterium; assembly: GCA_035710265.1. Taxonomy (GTDB): domain Bacteria; phylum Gemmatimonadota; class Gemmatimonadetes; order Gemmatimonadales; family GWC2-71-9; genus 20CM-2-65-7. The sequence goes on from DASTDR010000472.1 coordinate 28,509, forward strand.
GAACTCATCCAGCTTCCCGGGCTCGACGAACGTGCGCTGCGCGGCTTCACGGGCGTCCGCAAGTCGGCCACTGCTGCCGCCTTGCGGCCCCTTGGACGGGGCGCAGGCAGCGAGGGCGAGCACCGCCGCAACGGCGAGATGCTTGTTCATGGGTCGTTCCCTTTCTCGTGCTCCGCGCGCTCCTCGCGCTCTTCATGGAGCTCTTTGAGAATGTGGACAATGGAATCCCGCTCGGCGGGTGTGAGTGTGATCATCGAGCTCAGCACGACCTGCATCGTTCCAGTGGGCGTGGCGAGGAATTGATCCAGCTTCAGTCCGAAACGCGTTTGCACGTCCTCGTACGCGGCTGTGAGATCCGGGCCGACTTCAGTCGGAGACTTGATGCCAAATGCTGAGATGGAATGGCATTGCGGGCAGCCTTTCCGAACGAAGAGCTCGCCGCGTGCGTCCGTATAGGTGACGGCCGTCGCGGCAGGAGCACCGGGAGGCGGCGTGGCCTCAGCGGATCCTTTGCCACCACCGCAGGCCGCAGCGAACGGGACAAGCAACAGCCCCAGATGAACTCGACGCACCGAACTGCTCCGTGTTTGAAGTGACCAGAGCTTATCCGGTGCGGGCTCACATCTTCATGAAGGGTTTGTGAGGGAGTCTTTAGACTCGCGGGCCACGGTGGGAGTCGCGAACGCGGGACGCGCAATGAGTGGCAGGCCAAGATGCTGACGCGCCCGGTTCAGGGCGTCGTCGATGTTGCCGTGGATGTTCTGTTCCCCAAGCTCGTCATAGAGGCCCGAGCGCTCCAGGGCGACCACCGGTTGCGCGTGCACGTCGGAGAGAATGACGAGCGTGCCTTCCCCGCGGCTGCGGTGCACGAGATCGCGCAATGCATGCAACCCGGTGGAATCGACTGCCGGCACGTGTCGCATCCGGATGATCAATACGGTGGGCTTTCCCGCGATCCGCCCCACCCGGTCCTTGAACATCTCCGCCGCACCAAAGAAGAACGGTCCCGTGATTTCGTAGACCTGAACGCCAGCCGGAATGGCACGATTCCGCACCGCGTTGGGGTCACGCTCGAAATCATCGACCGGATCGGTGAGCTCGTGCGTGAGCACGCTGATGTTCGTGACCTCGGCCATGCGGCGCATGAAGAGGAACGCCGCGAGCACCATGCCGACTTCGATGGCCACCGTGAGATCCACCAGCACGGTCAGCAGGAACGTAGTGAGCAGAACCGCAACGTCGCTCTTGGGCGCCCGGAACTCCGAGACGAATGTGCGCCACTCGCTCATGTGGAACGCGACGACAACGAGGATTGCCGCCAGCGTGGCGAGCGGGATCAGCCCCGCCCACCTGCCAAAGAACAGTGTGATGAGCAGGAGCGTAAACGCATGGGTGATGCCGGCAACCGGCGTGCGGCCGCCGTTCTTGACATTCGTCGCCGTGCGCGCGATGGCACCCGTGGCCGGCATCCCGCCAAACAGCGGGGAGGCGATGTTCGCAACGCCCTGCGCCACGAGCTCCATGTTGGATCGATGTCGCCCGCCGATCATGCCGTCCGCCACCACCGCCGACAGCAACGATTCGATGCCGGCGAGCATGGCAATCGTGAATGCGGGGCCGGCCAGGGCCTGAACGGTGGCCAGGGAAACGGGCGGAATGTGCGGCTGTGGAAGACCCGCATGAATGGCGCCGAAGCGCGCGCCGATGGTTTCGACCGGCAGATGCAGCAGTTGAGCCAGGACCGTCGTCCCGATCAAGGCGACGAACGGGCCCGGCACGCGCGTCGAGATTCTGGGCCACACCATGATGATCGCCAGCGTCGCCACCGCTACCAGCAGCGCCCACGGATTGACCGTGTCGAACGCGTGCACGTACGCGTCCCACTTGGGCAGGAATTCGGAGGGCACGGACGTCATCTCGAGGCCGAGCAGGTCGCGGATCTGACTCGAGAAGATGATGAGCGCGATGCCGCTGGTGAATCCGATCGTGACCGGATACGGAATGAACTTGATCGCGGCGCCCAACCGCAGCAGGCCAAACGCCACCAGGATGAAACCGGCCAGCACCGTGGCGAGCACCAGGCCGTCCACGCCGTGCTGCTGCACGATCCCCGAGACGATCACGACGAACGCGCCCGTCGGCCCGCCGATCTGGACACGCGACCCGCCCAGCAACGAGATCAGGAATCCCGCGACAATCGCCGTGTAGAGGCCGCGCTCGGGACTCAGACCGCTCGCGATGGCGAATGCGATCGCCAGCGGCAGCGCGACGATGCCGACAATGACGCCGGCGATGACGTCCCGGGTGAGCTGCTCCCGGTCATAGCCTCGAAGCGTGGTGACAAGTTTGGGGACGAGCACGCGCGCGAGAAAATAATAGATTCGAAGCCATGCTTCTATTCACGACCTTCACACTCGCCGTCGCGCTGCAACAGCCGGCCCTGCCGTCCGACTCCATCATCCGGTCGTTCCTTCTTCCCCGCGTCGCGTCATTCCCGGACACCGGCAAGCACGGCACGGGGATCGCGATCGGCTTGCTCGACGCGACTGGCGGCCGGCGGATCATCGCGGCCGGCGTGCACCCGGGCGGGCTGTTCGAGATCGGCTCGATCACGAAGGTGTTCACCACGTCCCTGCTCCAGGACATGGTGGACCGCGGCGAGGTCCGGCTCGGCGACGCGGTGTCGGACTACCTGCCCCGATCGGTCCGCGTGCCCACGCGCGCCGGCCGCGAGATCACCCTCCTCGATCTCGCCACCCAATCGTCGGGACTGCCGCGCATGCCCCCGAACTTCACGCCGCGCGACTCGCTGAACCCGTACGCGGACTACAGCGTGCGCCAGCTGTATGATTTCTTGTCGAGCTACGAGCTCCCGCGCGATCCGGGGGCGGAATACGAATACTCAAACCTCGGCATGGGCCTGCTCGGCCACGCCCTGGCCCTCAAAGGACGCGCGACCTATGAGGAGCTGGTGCGGCGGCGCATCCTCACACCGCTCGGCATGCGTGAGACCGTGATCACCCTGACGCCGGCGCTCCGCGCGACGCTCATGCAGGGCCACAACGCCGAAGGCCGAGTCGTCCCAAATTGGGAGCTCCCGACGCTGGCAGGAGCGGGGGCACTGCGGTCGACCGTCAGCGACATGCTGACGTTTCTCGCGGCCAATCTGGATTCTGCGGCGACTCCGCTATCCCCGACGCTGCGACGCACCCACGGGGAACGACACCCCACGAACAACCCGAGTCTCAAGGTCGGCCTGGGCTGGCACATTCTGTCCCGGCCGGTCGGCAACATCGTGTGGCACAATGGCGGAACGGGAGGCTATCGCTCGTTTGCCGGTTTCGATCCCGTCCGGCGGCTCGGCGTCGTCGTGCTCTCGAACTTCGACGCGAGCGTGGACGACATCGGATTCCATCTGCTCGATGAGACGTTTCCGCTCCGCCCCAACGCCAAGCGGCGGATGGAAGTCGCGGTGGATTCCACAGTGCTGATGCGCTACGTAGGCGAGTACGAGCTGGCGCCGACATTCCACGTCGTGGTCACGCGCGAGGCCGCGCGGCTCTTCGTGCAGGCGACCGGGCAACCGCGGTTCCCGATCTTCGCCGAAACCGATTCGACCTTCTTTCTGCGCGTCGTCGACGCGCAGATCACGTTTTCAGGAGAAGGAATGACGCTGCACCAGAACGGGCAGAACATTCCCGGGCGTAAGATTCGAGCGAATTGAACGGGGAGAAAGCAACGAGCACGGCGCCTGACGTGAACGCCGTGCTCGTTCCCCACCGACTGAATTAGGGCTGTTCCCGCAGCTGCACGCGCCGGTTCCGGGCGCGACCTTCCTCTGTATCGTTGGGTCCAATCGGCTGGTCGGGCCCGATTCCCACCGACGTGAGGCGGGCGGCCGCGATGCCCTTGGCGATGAAGTACGCACGCACCGCGTCGGCCCGCGCCTTCGACAACCGCAGGTTGGCGTCGCGATTGCCGACGTTGTCGGTATGGCCCTCGATCACCACGCGCAGCTCGGGGCGCTCGCGCAGCGCCGTCACGACGCGATCGAGCGGACCCTGCGAATTCAGCGTGAGCTTCGCGCTCCCGGTCAGGAAGGACACGCCCTCGAGGATGACGGGTCCTGACGCTGGGCAGCCGGACGCGTCGACCGCCGTGTTCGGGCCCGTGCCCGGACACGTGTCTCTCGCATCCGCGACGCCGTCGCCATCGGCGTCGGGCGGGCACCCCGCCGGATCGACGCCGATGCCCGCGGCCGTACCGGGACATCTGTCTTGCGCATCGACGACTCCGTCACCATCGGCGTCGATCGGGCAGCCGCTGGATGCGTCTACGCGCACACCCGCGGGTGTGCCCGGGCAACGGTCGCTGGGATCCGCTACGCCGTCGCTGTCACTGTCCGCCGGACAACCCGTCGCATCGACGCGCGTGCCGGTCGCTGTATTGGCGCAGCGATCCTGCGGGTCGACGACGCCGTCACCATCCGCGTCCGTGCAGCCGATCGCGTCGACGGCGAGTCCGGTCGCCGTGTTGGCGCAACGGTCGCCCTGGTCGGGTACGCCATCCCCATCCGCATCGGGGCAGCCGTTCACGTCGACTCGGGAGCCCTCGGGCGTGTTCGCGCAGCGATCGGCGTTGTCGTTCACGCCGTCTTTGTCCTTGTCACCCGGCCCCCCGCGCAGCATCAGGCTGGCACCGGCCTGCACGGCGTAGTGCACCGTGGGATCCGCGACGCCGTCCGCCTGATCGAACATGTAATCCGCGATCACCTCGCCGCGCAGCGACAGGCGTTTGCCGAGACTGATCCGCAGTCCTGCCAGACCGCCGATCCCGTTCTCGGTGGCATCCACCCCGTTGCTGAATTTGTTGTACGCCCAACCTCCGCCAAGCAGGAAGGCCATCCGTTTTCCGAACGGCAGATTGCCCATCAGGCGGAGGTGGATCGGGGTGTGATCGACGTCGGTGGCACCACCCAACTTCGTGGGCGCGAGGCCGCCATCCGCTTCGATCAGGAACTTGGGAGAGAAAAAGATGCCGAGCCGGCCACCAAATCCTGGAGCATCGTCCAGGTTCAGTTGGCTGTCGTAAGCACCGTAGCGTGCGAAAGCGCCGAGCTCGATCGTCCCGCCGTGTTGTGCCGCCAGAGGGACAGCGGAGCAGGCCAGGACGGCCAGAATCCCCGCAAGACGTGTCGATGTTTGCATGGGCTCCACGATGCGCACGAGGCCGGGAGGGCCGGAATAACCCCTTAGTCTTATGCCGTTTTCGGGCTCCGGCCGCGACTTTCCGGCCATGCGTACAACTCTCTTCATGGTCCTCGTTGTGTGCGCGTCGGCGCTCGAGGCGCAGGACTACAGCTGGCCGCGCGAGATCCCCGTTTCAGGGGGCGCCGCCGGAACCATTGTCCTGTACCAACCCCAGGCCGAGCAACTCCAGGGGAATGCGCTCACCGCCCGCGGCGCGATCGCGCTGAAGGTCGCCGGCCGCGCGGACCCCATCTTCGGCGCCATGTGGATGTCGGCGGCCATTGAGGTGGATCGGGACTCCGGGATGGTCTGGATCCACGATGTCAAAGTCAGCCGCGTACGCTGGCCCGATGCCACCGAGGATCAGCAGCGCCGCTTTACGCAGCTCGTCGAGATGGACTTCCCGAAAGAAGGGTTCCGCATGACGCTCGCGCGGCTCCAGGCGAGCCTCGCGTCCGCGGACGCGGAGCGGAGCCACACGGATGGACTGAAGAGCGACGCGCCCCGGATCGTGTTCAGCGAACAGCTCGCCGTGCTCCTGCTCTATGATGGCGAGCCCCGCCTGCAGCCGATTCCGAATGCGCCGCTCGCGCTCGTCGTGAACACGCCGTTCGGTGTGGTGAAGGACACAACCACCGGGACATTCTGGCTCGGCGCAGGTGGCGCGAGCTGGTACTCCGCGCCCGACGCGAAGGGCCCGTGGACGGCGGGAGCGAATCCACCAGCGGCGGTTTTGAAGCTGACCCAGTCTGATACGATCACCGCGACGCCCGCGAGCGTCGACACGTTGTTTGCGCCGGCGCCGGCGGCGGTGCCCCCCCCCACCGACACGGCGAGAGTGCGAACGGACTCAGCCGCGGCTCCAGGCATCCTGGGAGCGACAGTGCCTCCGGCAATACCGACCACCGCACGCACTGATACCGCGACCCCAACCCCTGCGGCTCCCCCGGCCCCGGTCGCGCGTGCTGATAGCACGGCACCGCCACCGCCGGCGATCGTGACCGCCACGGAACCCACCGAGCTCGTCTCCACGCAAGGCCCACCCAGATGGAAGACGACCGCGGGCGGCAAGCTGCTGTACGTCGAAAACACCGAGACGCCGTGGATTCGCGAAACGGAAGGCAAGGACAACTACCTCTTGATCGCAGGGCGCTGGTTCAAGAGCCCGGCGCAGGCGGGACCGTGGAGCTCGGTGCGGCCCGATTCGCTGCCGGCGTCGTTCAACGACATTCCGCCTGATTCGCCGATCGGCGGAGTCCGGAGCTCGATCGCGCTGACCGTCGAAGCGCAGGATGCAGTCCTCGATCTGCAGATCCCGCAGACGACCGTGGTCGTCCGCAGCCAGGCGACGTTCAACGCGAAGTACGACGGGCAGCCCAAATTCCAGACGATTCCGGGAACGCTGGTGGCGTACGCGACGAACACGGCCTCGTCGGTGCTGTTCGTGGGCGGCGCCTATTACGCGTGCGACAATGCCGTGTGGTTCAAGGCGACGAACCCGACCGGCCCCTGGGTCGTGGCCGACAGCATTCCCCGCGACGAGATCGCGAAGATTCCGCCGAGCGTGCCGGTCTACAACGTGACGTTCGTGCAGATCTACGGCTCGACGCCGGAGGTCGTGTACGTGGGGTACACGCCGGGTTACGTCGGGACGTATCCGTATTACGGCGTGCCGGTGTACGGCACCGGCTACACGTATCCGCCCTACGTCGGCACGGTCTACTATCCGTATCCGGTGACCTATGGCGTATCGGCGACCTACAATCCGTACACGGGATATGGGATGGGGACGACGTGGGGGAGCGCATTCTTCGCGTTCAGCATCGGCGTCGCGATCGGCAGCAGCTATCGCTATTACCCGCCCGGCGGCTATCGCGGGTGCTTCAACTGCACCATCAACGTGAATCGGGGGGGCGGCAACGTGAACCGGGGGGGCGGGGCGGGCCGGCAGAACGTGAACATCGGAAACTCGGCAGGCGGCGGGAACCGGCAGCGCCCGTCGAGCCGGCCATCGGCCGGAACGCGGCCTGCGACCGGCAACAACAACCTCTACAACCGGCCTGAGAACCGCGCCCGCAACGCGGATCGCTCCACGCGCCAGCGCGCGTCGTCGCAGATGGGCGCCAATCGCACGGCGCGGGGCCAGAACAACGTGTTCGCCGATCGCAACGGCAACGTGCACCGCCGGACGTCCGGCGGCTGGGAGTCGCGCCAGGGCAACAACTGGTCCCGCGATCGCGCCGGTTCGAACTATGGTCGTAGTGGCGGGAACCGCGAGTATCAGGCACGCCAGCGCAGCTCGACTCGTTCGTACGGTGGTGGCGGTGGCCGCGGCGGCGGCGGGCGGAGGCGCTAACCATGCCCCATCTCGTACTCCTTGGCGACGGCATTCTCGCGAACCGGGCGCACACGAACAAAGCGCCCGATACCGCCACGACTATTCGACAGCTGCTGCCCGACTGGACGGTGACGCTGCTCGCGGCCGAGGGCTCGGCCATGGCCGCGATCCCCCCTCAGCTGCAGCGATTCCCGGCCAATCCCGATCTCGCCGTGCTGAGCGTCGGCGGGAACGACGCGATGGGACACGCCGATTTGTTGCAGCAACCCGCGAAGTCGAGCGGCGAGACGCTCGACGCGTTGATCAAGATGGTGGACGGGTTTTCGGAGAAGTACGAAGCAGTCGTAGCGAGCGTGCGCGGCCGCGCGCCGCGCGTCGTACTCTGTACGATTTATGAGCCGCCGCTCGTTGGCAAGGACACGGCCAGTCGCGCGCGCATTCTGCTCGCACTCTTGAACGACCGGATTCTGCGAACCGCCTACCGCTCGGCTTCGGATGTGCTCGATTTGCGCGCCATCTGCACGAATGCTGACGATTTCCGCATGCAGATCGAGCCGTCGGCGTCGGGCGCGGCGAAGATCGGCCGCGCGATTGCCGCCCTTGCGGCAGGGACAGAAGGCAGGCGGATCACGGTGATTGCGGGTTAGGCGGCGAGAACGGTTGTGCCCCAGCTGTGCCCCTCGGTTGTACGGTGTAAGGAACGCGTCTAGGCGCGGGCTTTGATGGTCTGCCGATCGATCCCGATAGACGATTCAGCAGCCGGGCGATAGACGTCGACCCTAGGGAAATCCCTACGCGTGTCGCGCGGGGATTTCCCGGCTTGGGCTGCGCGACCCGAGGTGGGAGCTTCAAGCAAACGCCGTTCCCTTGTGGTCCAGTCGCCAGCTGCCAGGCACATGGCTCAGCAGTTCCTGATTACCGATCACGCGTTACAGCGCTTTGCCGAACGGCACGTCGATTCTGATGATTTGGAATCGGACGAAGGTCGACAACTGCTTCTCTCCGAGCTTGAGCGGGCCATTCCATTCGGAGGCCAGCTTGGTGGCGAGGAACTTCGCCTGCTCCCGTGCGGCTCCGTCGCCGCCATTGCGTGGCGAGATGGCGTCGGAATCGTCAAGACCGTTCTCACCAAAGAACAAGCCATCGTAAACATGGAGTCCGCGGGTGCGATTCTCAGGCAGCCTTTTGGCGTGACGCACCTGCCCGCGTTCGGGCAGCGCTTGGACACCGCCGGCGAAGCTTCGCTGGAGGATGAGCTGCGCTTCCTCGCCGAGTGGCACCTACTTAACGGCGTCGGGAAGAAGAAAAGAAATGCGCTGCTGCGTGAGCTGGGATACGACCCCGCCGGCAAGGCCGGTGACATCTATCGCGCCGCCTACCGCGCATTACGAGTGGCGCATCCTGAGAAGGATCGCGGGAGCTATAAGCGGTTGAACAGGCCTGACGAGGGCTGACTCGTTTTGCAATAGTCCAGGGGCGCCCGCGCACACCTCTATCCCGCTCCGAGTCCCTTTGATTTGACGCGCCCGATGAAGGGCATTCCACGAGGTCGGCAGCTGTCTCCCCATCTGGGGCTAACCCAATTGGGTCATGCATTGGAAGGATTCCTCTGGGATAATCTGCGTTATTCCTTCAACCACCAATCGGTGGGGGCGACATGCCAACCTGCGGGCCAAGAAGTTCCTAAGCAAAGGAGGAACTCAAATGCCTTCATCTATTATCAAAGCGACGATGCTGATCGGAATCTGGGTCGCCTCCGCGTGCGGAACGAAGTACGAGGAAGAAAATTCGGGGCCGCAACCGAGCGGAGCAGCTCCAGCCGCTGACGATCGGTCGCCGCAGACGCTCGCAGAAGGACAGCGAATCTTCCGACACGAGACATTCGGCAACGAAAAGTTTTGGACGGATACGGCGCGGATGCATGAGGTCGTGCAGAGCTCCGTCAGCCCCAACCTGGCGCTGAAGGTGGGACTGAAAGTCGATGCCGACGTCATTCCCCCTGAGGTCGCGGCAGCCATTAAAGCCGGACAAGTCGACCTCAATAGCCCCGCTACAACGGTGACGCTTCTAAAGCTCAATGCAGTTGTGGGGCTCAGGGGAACGGTGCAGACCATCGGCGGCAGGGACACACTGGTCCGTCTAGGTATCACGTGCGCGCTCTGTCATGCGACGGTCAGCAATTCATTTGCACCCGGCATCGGACAGCGGCGCGATGGTTGGCCCAACCGCGATCTCAACGTCGGTGCGATCATCGCCTTGTCTCCTGCCATAACGCAGGCGCAAAAAGCAGTCTATAACTCGTGGGGGCCGGGCAAGTACGATCCGCGGTTCAACGTCGACGGGAAGAGCACGCCGCTCGTTCTTCCTCCGGCATACGGTCTTGCCCAGATACGGAACGAGACCTACACGGCCGAGGGGCCGATCTCGTACTGGAATGCCTACGTGGCCGTCACGCAGATGCATGGGCAGGGCAATTTTTCCGATCCACGTCTTGGCATCAACATCACGCAGTCGCCCGACCTCGTAACCCCAAAGCTCGCGGCGCTGCGCAGTTATCAGCACAGCTTGCCTGCGCCTGAGCCGCCCGCCGGCAGTTTCGATCCTGCGGCCGCTGGACGCGGGCGCGTCGTCTTCAATCGGACCTGCGCGAGCTGTCACGTCGGCGCGACCGGCACGGATAACAACACTGGAAAACTCCATCCGCCCAGTGAGACCGGTATGGATGGCGCATATGCAGCGCGCACCGCAAATAAGGCGCATCGCACGACGCCGCTGCGCGGCCTGTGGCAACATCCGCCCTACTTCCACGACGGCAGTGCGGCAACGCTGGACGCGGTGGTCTCACACTACAACCGCGCGCGAAGCCTCAACCTGTCTGCCGACCAGCAACGCGATCTCGTTGAGTTCTTGAAGACCCTTTAGGGCGCCCGTCTTCGGCTGAGCAACGCTCCAAAAAACGAAAGCGCCCACCAAGCGGTGGGCGCTTCAACGCTTACGGAACCGTGTAAGTCATTGTCCAGCTGGGAGAGGCGCCGGTCGGAATCGAACCGACCTCCTTTTGCGCGACTTGCCTCACGGGTGCGTCGCACCGCGACCTCTCCGCCAGACAGTCGCAACGTCGTCCGCCGGCTGCGCATCTGCTACAAGAGGACTCGCCCGCCCTCTCGCCGCACCTGAGGAGTGTCACGATGCGACTGCCCCTATCAATATCTTTGAGCCTCCTCGCTCTGTCTCCAGTACTCGTGCTCGCCCAGCGTGTTGGCGGCGGCCCTAGGGACTCGACCCGAGCGCAGGCGCCCAAGCTCCGGATAGACCCACGGCTGATCGCTGAAGCGGCGGAAGTCTGGACCCTAATCGCGGCGCCGCAGAACCCCATCTGGCCCGGCTGGGACGCATCCGATACACCCATCCTCTTTTACCTGCCCGGTGAGCAGGATGTCCTCATTAATCACCCACGAGCGCCAGCGGGATTCGTCCCCTATGAAGGGTTGATCCGGTTCGCGGGGGGCCGAATCCTGATCCGGGATGGACCCACGACCCTTGACGCGGACGGCCAGAACACGTCGCGCGACATCGCAGGCGTTCGGACGCTGGTGGTTTCCGATGCTCTCTCGAACCTGAGACAGCAGATCCGCAGCTTGTTGGAAGACCCGCGACCCACACGCGAGAAGATCCAGGACCTCAGCTTCTCTCAGTTGGCTACGGACCCCTATGAGCAACTCATGCTCATCGTTCACGAGGCCTTCCACGTGTTCCAGCATCGTGTGGCTCCCGCCCGCGGTGCCAATGAGATGCTCCTGCTGCACTACCCTGTGCTCTCGATCGAGAACAACGTCGGCTTCGCGCAGGAAGGAGCCGCTCTCGCCTCGGCTCTGAGGTCCGACGCTGGACCGGCATTCAGAGCTGCCGTCATACGGTGGTTGGCGCTGCGACGGCAGCGTAGATCCCTGCTCCCTCCTCAGGCAACAGAGTACGAGAACGGAGTAGAGTTCGGCGAAGGGCTGGCCAAGTACGCCGAGTACCGGCTGCTCGAATCGCTCCAGGATCGACAGCCCCGTCCCGAGATGTGGTGGGCTCAAGGATTCTACGGATACGACGATCTGGCGTCCCGACGCTCCGCACTCGTCGACCGGATGCTCCAGCACATGCGCGGCGAGATTTCGGTCAACAACGACCCCTACGGCACCGCACCGCTGCGCATGAGACTGTATTTCTCCGGTATGGCAATTGCTGCCGTGCTCGACCGCCTCTCCCCGCGGTGGAAGGATCGAATCCTCGAACCCCCGCGGTCCCTTACCGATCTCGTAGAGGATGCGGTCGCCGCCAGCGCAACCGATCTGGGCGGGGCGCTGGAAGAATCGCGCAGGGAGCCGGACTACGAGGCGCTCGTCGCCGCCAAGCGACACTTTGCGCGGCAAGGTCGAGCGCGAATCGACACGATGCTCGCGCAGATCGAACGGGGCACCGCGACCGGGATCGTTGTTGAGTACGGGGCCCTCGAGACTCCACGAGTGGGGCTGGCGTTCACGCCGTTCGGCATCATCGTCGTTGACAGCAATCGTACCATCTATACGCAAGTCCCTATCGAGGCCCGCTTTCCCGACGGCTCCGAGATCGTGCAGACGGAAGCCACGCCCCTCTTGCACGACAGGAACGGCAGGCTGATCCGGTTCCGGTTGTCGAGAGCGCTATCCTCCGGGGAGGTACTGCGAGCCCTCGGCACTGACATGCGGGCTACGCACGACGCCCGGGAACTGAGGCTGGAACTCCCAGGGGTTCGGGTGAGTGCTCCGCGTGCGACGATCCAATGGGATGGAACGGACCTTCGGATTCTCCTCACCCCACACCGAGAGTAGCCCTCCAACCGCGAACGAACCCTGAAGCCTGGATCATACCTGACTGGATGATGGCGGGCGGCTGGTCACCGGTGGCTGTCGGCGTGCAGCCCCGGTTGGACGGTGCCGGCCACGTATAGCGTCCACGGCGCGATTGTCTTCTCACTAACCCACTCGATCGGTTCTGCGCCCGTTGCCAGCGGGCTCGCGGCCTCGACGACGCTGAACCCAGCCTGTCCAAACAAGGCTCGGTAGTGCGCATCGCCGCACACGACGTCCTCGACCGGACGATGATCAGCGACATCCCGCATCACGATCCGGACTGTGTCACCATCGCACGCCTTGCGATTCTCCGGGTAGTCGCGCGTGCTGAAGGACGCCCACTCGTTTACGTAGATCGCAGGAGAGGACACGATGACGATGAGACGACCGCCGGGCGCCAGCAACTGTCTCAGCGCGCGCAGGGCTTGAGCCTTCGCGGCGTCAGTCGGAATATTGTCGAACGTGAACGCGGCGAGTATCAGATCGAACGAGCCGGCGCCGAGATCGATGAGGTTCTCCGCAGTGACTAGGCGATAGTCGCCATCCGCATCGATGGCGCGCGCTTGCTCCAACATGGGCGGGGCGATGTCCACCCCGATCGCGTGGAAGCCATGGCGCTGCAGGAATCGCGTGGAGCGGCCGGTGCCGCAACCGAAGTCGAGCGCACGACGACCACGCACATGTTGCTGGAACAGCGCCGGCAAATCCCGGAACGCGAGGTAGTACGTGCCAGGAAAGCCCAGCTGGGAGTAGGCGCGGGCGCGCTGGACATCGTTGTAAACGTTACTGAGGCTCCGGTCCATCGGCTCCTTGTCTGGCACAAGGGGGACAAGTAGCTATCGGCTAGTAGCCATGGGCGAGGTCGTTGATTGTTGTCGCCCTCTCCAGCAGCCCGACCCAGCGGGTGGTGAACACCCCGTCCTCGAAGAAGCTGGTGAGATCGCGCGCCGCGGTTCGGCTGGCAAAGGCCACGAAATCTCGCGTCGTGCCGCCATTGACGAAGTTCGAACGTGACGGTTGGAAGCGAGACGATGACGCGATCTTCACAGGACGCCCTTCAGGGTGGAGCCGGAGGAGCTAGAGGCGCCGGTCGGAATCGAACCGACGAATCGAGGTTTTGCAGACCTCTGCCTTACCACTTGGCTACGGCGCCGGTTATGCAGGGCTTGAACTTACCTGATCCGAAGCCACGGGTGAACCCTTGGACTGTGCCGCAACTGTGCCATTGTACCGCTTGGCCACGGCCGCGGCGAGATCGGCGTCGTTGACGATGTTGTAGCGGTCGAACATGGCCCGCGTTTTCCATCCGCACAGGGCCATGATCGTACCCTCGTCCACGCCCGCTGTACGGAAATCCCGCGCTGCGGTGCGCCGCAGATCGTGGATCAGGCGTCCCTCGCAACCAGCCCGCTTCGTAGCCGCCTGCCACTTATGCACCAGGGTTGTGTAAGCGATGGGCTTGCCGTTCCGCTGGAACACGAATTCACCGTCGCGGCCCTGCCACGCGGCCTCCAACACGCTCTTCAAGTCCGGGGCCAGGCCGAAGGGGAACAGCCGCGCTTTCTTTCCCTTGGTCTGGCGGGCGGACAGCCGAATCCCTTGACGCTCCCAATCAACCCGGTCCCACGTCAGCCCGAGCGCCTCCATGACACGCCAGCCCGTGACACGAAGCAATCGAATCACCGGCTGCAAGTGAGCGGGTAGCTCCAGGAGCACGGCGGCGAAGTCGTCATCCTCGAAGAACCCCTCGCGCGCATTCTCTACCTTCGCGAGCTTGATCTTCGGCGCGGTCGCGAGGATGCCCTTGTCGATGGCAAGATTGAACGCGCGCCGCAGCGCCGACAGCTCATTGTTCACCGTTTGCCGAGCGGCGCCGCTCTGAAGCCGTGCCCTGGCGTACTCGTCAAGCCGAACGGCAGTCACGGTCGTCACTCGCGTCGGCACCGGAAAGAATTCCTCGATGTGATGCCAAGCCTGCTGCATCCGCTCCTTGGAGCGCAGCTCATCGAGATCATA
>DASTDR010000473.1:0-3217 GCA_035710265.1 Gemmatimonadales bacterium
CAGCGTCATCGACACCATCGAGTGCCCCAGCCGCTCGTTGGCGCTTCGAAGAAGCGCCGGCCGGATCACTGATCCGCACATTCCGCCTACACCGCAGACAGCCAGGGCGAGTTGACGATGTGCAGGAGCACGATGACCGCGACGACCGCCAGTGCCCGGCCGCCGTACGCACGCTCGACCTTCGACCGCTGCCAGTAGTACCAGCCGCACGCCGCGATCACACTCAGCTCGACGAACCACCACAGCGGCGGCGCAATCGTCCAGAGCCCGAACCCGAGATGGACCGGCGCCCCAGGCCAGAGCGCCAAGTCCTGGGGATGCACGACAAGGTCTAGTGCGAAGTGCGAGAAAACCGCGACACCCATCCCCACGACCACGGCCCGCCCGTGAGGCCAAAAGAGTGCCGCATACACGGCCGACCAGACGACGGACATCAGCAGCGAGTGGGACCAGTCGATGTAGTCGAGTGAGAAGCCCGGCGAGCCGCCCGGGGTGATCGACACGTGCTCCAGCCCCAGGAGCACGAACGGCCCAAAGAGGATGTCGAGCACGCCGACACCCGCCATGAGTCCCCACGTCGGAGCGTCCGGCACGCCGGTCTTCAGGACCAGGCCGGCCGCGAAGTGACCTGCGTACATGGTGGTCTACCTCTTGGGGCGATCGAGCCAGGCGAGAATCGGCACTGGCACGAGGAAGGCAATGAGTGCCAAGAGTGCGAAGCCCGCGTCGGTCATGGCCACACGCTAGCATTGTCCCTCGATGAGCTGTGGATTCTGGCCCTTCAAGACGTCCAGCGGCTAGGCCGAACAACGGGAGCACAATTCAGGTTTAGTTCCGCCGACGCCGTCGCAACCTGAGCGGCGGGACCTCCCCTGTCACGAATTGCGCGAAGATCGGTGTATGTGGGTCGAGCCGCTTCGACTCCAAGCCGGCGACGAACTTCGCTGCCCACACTGCCGACGCTGGCACCCCGTGATCTCGACACACACCGAGGGCACTGCGTACACCCGTGCGATGCTCTACTGGCGATGCCGCAGCGCGACCTACTACGCCGGGCAACTCGGAGGGCACAGCCGCTTTCCCACCAGACGCGCGGAGGGTCCATGCGGCGATTCGTCGATCACCTGACCGCGCTCCTGCGCGGACTCCTGATTCGCACCGCGCTGCTCATCGCCGGATGCGCCGCACTGATCGCCGCCATCTGGATCAACCTCAACGCTGGCCGTGAGATTCTCACCGGCCTGCTGTCCCCCGACGCCCCCATGGCCATCGTCGTCAGTGTCGCCCGGTTGCTGGCGCCGGTCCTTGGGCTGTGGCTGATCTACCGCGGGCTCCGGTGAAGGTGTTCCCTGTCACCATCGATTCGGCGAGCATCCTGTGTGCCGCATGGGCCGATCGTCTCAGGACGACCAAGTCGGGCGTCCGTTGCGTGACCCGCGGCAAGCTGGCCACTTCGATGAGTCTGCGGATTCAGCCATGATCCCGTAGCAGCCGGACCGTCCTCCCTGTAGAATCCGCTCGATCCTGAGAGTTTGCCGATGGCGCTGGCTCCTGGCACTCGGCTCGGCCCCTACGAAGTCACCGCCCTGATTGGCGAGGGCGGCATGGGCCAGGTGTATCGCGCCACCGACACCAACCTCGGACGCCAGGTCGCCATCAAGATGCTACCTGACGCATTTGCCGCCGACCCCGAGCGGCTCGCGCGATTCGAGCGGAAGCCAAAACGCTTGCTGCGCTGAACCATCCCAACATCGCGATCATCCACGGTCTTGAAAAGGCCGACAGTATCCGGGCGCTGGTCATGGAGCTGGTCGAGGGGCCGACGTTGGCCGACCGCATCGCGCAAGGTCCGATTCCGATCGATGAGGCGCTGCCCATCGCCAAACAGATTGCCGAAGCCCTCGAAGCCGCGCACGAACAGAGCATCATCCACCGCGACCTGAAGCCCGCGAATATCAAGCTGCGGCCTGACGGCACGGTCAAGGTATTGGACTTCGGGCTTGCGAAGGCGCTCGAACGGATGTCAGGGGCAGTAGACGCGACGGCATCTCCGACCATCACTTCACCAGCGATGATGACTGGTGTGGGCATGTTGCTCGGAACGGCGGCTTACATGAGTCCGGAGCAGGCGCGTGGCGAAACTGTCGATAAACGAAGCGATATCTGGGCGCTCGGGTGTGTGCTTTACGAAATGCTGACGGGGAAGCGCGCTTTTGAAGCCGAGGACACGAGCGACACGCGAGCGGCCCACGCCCTTCTAGATGACGATCGAATCGAGATCAGGCGCGTCGAGTGGGATATCGACGAAGAGGTTCGGCTCTTGTTGCGGAGCGATGACCCGTTTGCCCGATCCACTGCTGAGACCCTTCGAAGCGGCGGATACGTCGCGGTGTCTGCCACATGACCGTGGGCGAAACGGCGGCCGCGTCGAATTCCTCGCGATAAGTCGCCAAGGCCGTCGTCCGCCCCTCGTCCGAAGTGATCAAGCGGCGTCTGGCTCGATTCCAAGGCGGTCGTTGACGGCGCATCGCAATCGCTGCTTGCATCCAAGATAGCGTTCCGTCGTCTGGATCGAGACGTGCCCCAGCAGGAATTGGATCTGATCCAGTTCGCCGCCAGCCAGGTGACAGAGCCGCGCACATGTGCGCCGGAGATCGTGCGGGGCGAGCTTGTCAATGCCGGCTCGCGCAGCCGCTGCCCGTACCACGTCCCAGAGCACCTTCGGTGACATGCCATCGCCCCAGACCCGCCCGGCCTTGTTGATGGCACGGAAGACCGTGCCGTGCGTCATATTGGCAGCATCCGTCCATGCGTCAACCGTCGCTTTCACCCACTCAGGGATCGGCACCGTGCGCACGTGGCCGCCCTTGCCGACGAGGTCCGCGATCACCCAGTGGTTTTCTCGTTGCTGGATTGCTTCGAGCGTCAGTCCGAGCAACTCGACACGTCGCAATCCGCATCCGATCAACATTGCGACCATGGCATGGTCACGCAGCTCGCGTGGTGTGGAATGCGTCGATTGTTCGATCAACCGCCGCCCCTGCTCTGGGGTCAGCCAGTTCCTAAGCCGAACGCCCAGGCGCCGCACGCCTTTGACACGACGAATGCCGGCGGCCAGCTCTGGACTCAGCAGACCGGCATCAGCTGCCTCGTACGCGATACGGCGGACGGCTGCCAGCCGAAGATTAGTAGTGGCAGGGGCGTATTGGCGTTGTTC
>DASTDR010000474.1:0-2333 GCA_035710265.1 Gemmatimonadales bacterium
GTAGCGACCTTCCCGCACCCGGCGCGCGACGGCCTGGCGGCCTTGCCGTTGACGCGAGCGGTCGGGGGCATCGACCCGCTCGAGTCGAGTGACGCCGTAGCCCTTTCGCTTCAGCCACTCGATCTTGTCGCCGCGCACGTAGCCGTCGACCACGGCGCCGCGCTTGTCCTCGCGAAACCCCGTGACGACGATGCGCAGCTTCGGGCCGAGGGCGGCGAGATGGCGGCGATCCCGCCCGGTGATTTCTACGTGATAGATCGCCGTGCGGTCAGCCTTTCTTCAGACACTGCACGTAGTAGACCCCCTCGCGATTCTCCACGCCGTGCGTGTCGTGCCCAAAGCCGGGGAAGCGCGCGTCCCAGGCGGCGAGCGCCTTGAGGTACCCGAGGTAGGGTCCGTCGGCCGCTCCCGTGGCCTCGCCCGGCATCAACATCGGAATTCCGGGCGGATAGGGAACCACGCTCGTCGCGAGCACGCGATTCGCCAGCTGGTCGAGCGGCACGTGCTCGATGTCGTCCTTCACCAGATGCTGGTACGCGGCGTTGGGCGACATCTCCATCTTGGGAAGCGTCGAAAACGCTTCGGACAGCCAGTGCGTCTGCTTGCTGTCCTTGAGCTGAGAGAACATCTGGTCCGCGAGATCGCGCAGCCCGATGCCGCCGTAGGCCGTGGGGTACGCGCTCGCGAGATCCGGCATCACTTCGGTGAGCGAGGAATTCCGGTCGTAATCGCGCTTGAAGTCGAGCAGCGCGTTGAGCAGCGTGCCCCATTTGCCCTTCGTGATCCCGATCGAGAACAGCAACAGGATCGTGAAGTCCGTGGTCTTCTCGACCTCCACGCCGCGACGGTGCAGGTAGGCCGTGACGAGCGTCGCGGGAATGCCCTTCTTATCGAGACCGCTCTCGGTCATCCCGGGAGTCAGGATCGACACTTTGATCGGGTCCAGCATGCAGTAATCGTCTTCGATATTCCCGAAGCCGTGCCAGGCATCCCCCGGATGCAGCACCCAGGCGTCTGGCGCGCTCGCGAGGAACTCCGGTGACGCGTCCGCGAACGCCACCGCCTTGCCGTTCTTTCCTTGCTTCACCTTGTCCGGATTCCAGGTATTGAAGAACCAGTCCTTCTTGGCGGCGAACTCGCGGTGCACGCGTCCCATCGTCTGCCGGAACGCGACGGCCTCCTGAATCGACTCGGCGGTGATCGCAACGCCCCCGGCGCCGTCCATCATGGCGGCCGTGACGTCATTCGAGACGATGATCGGATAGAACGGCGACGTGGACGCATGCAACATGTACGACTCATTGAAGCGCGCGTGCGGAATCGGGCTGCGCCCGTCCCGGATATGCAGGAACGACGCTTGCGACAGCGCGGCGAGCAGCTTGTGGGTCGAGTGCGTCGCAAAAATCGTGGGGCCCTTCGTGTAGTCCTTGGGATCCCCGTACATCGCATGCCGGTCCCGGTACAATGGGTTGAACCGCGCGTACGCGTACCAGGCCTCATCAAAATGAATCCGGTCGACGCTCGGATCGAGCAGCTCCGTCACGCGGCGCGCATTGTAGCACAGTCCGTCGTAGGTGGAGTTCGTGACGATCGAGTGGACCGGCCTAGGGTCGATGCCTTTCGTGACCAGCGGGTTCGCCTTGATCGCCGCCTTGATCGCCTCCGGCTTGAGGCGCTCGGGAAGGATGGGACCGATGATCCCGTAGCGATTGCGCACCGGGACGAGATACGTGGGGATCGCCCCGGTCATCACCAGGCTGTGCTCGATCGACTTGTGACAGTTGCGGTCGCACAGCGCGATCTGGTCGCGCGCCACGGCGGCCATGAAGATGACCCGGTTGGACATTGACGTGCCGTTCGTCACCGAGTAGGTCCGGTGCGCGCCAAACACGCGGGCGGCGTACTTCTCGTGGCTGCCCATCGGCCCTGTATGATCGAGCAGCGAGCCCAGCGCGCCCACGCTGATCGAGAGATCCGAGCGCAGCAGGTTCTCGCCGAAGTAATCGAAGAACATGCGCCCCACGGGGGACTTGAGGAACGCGGTGCCGCCCGTGTGACCCGGAGTGTGCCAGGAGTATTCGTATTCCTGGCTGAACTTCATGACGGCCGCCGCGAGCGGCGGCATCATCACCTCGATGTAGCGGCGCATGGCGGCGACGACCCGTCCGCCCACGAAGGCCGCCGTGTCCTCGAGGGTCCAGACGTACTCGTCCACCATCTCCATCACATCGATGGGGATCGACGATGCCTCGCCCTGTTCCGCCATGAGGAAAATCGGAATCTTGTCGTTGCGCGCCCGGACGAACTCGAGCAGCGCGCGCGCCTTCTCGTGG
>DASTDR010000475.1:0-9621 GCA_035710265.1 Gemmatimonadales bacterium
GAAGGGCTTCGTGATCCTCTTCGACTCCCAGCAACCGCGCCAACGACGGCACACCATCCAGTGCCACAAGGACGCCACCGATATCGAAGAGGATGCCCTTGATCAGCCAGTCCATTGTTCCGAAAGTGCGCCTAACGATAGCGCTCACCCGCGCCGGTAGGCGGCGCGCGAGCGACGCGGCGGCGTCGGGTGCAGCGCCTTGTTGGGCAGTCGAAACGTCATCGTCATGAGATTCCAGCCTGAGAAACGCAGTAGAGGATAAACGCTCCCAGCACGCAAGCGCCGAGCGCGAATAGCCTCATGCGTCGGAACACCGGCGGCATCACCAACGTGCCGAACCTGTTGTGCCACTGCCACGGAATCAACAGTAGCCCCGTCGTGGAAACGATGATGAGCCAGCCAAACACATTGAACAACTCTGGATAGCGCATCGAACCTGCGAAGCTGACAAGCGCCGCACCCACAACGAGGCGCAATGCCTGCTCGGCGTAGTGTGTGACGGCTGAACTGGCAAACCCCTTGAGAAATCGTTCGGCCCGAGACGGCATGGCAATGATCAGTGCCGCCAAGCCAATCAGGAACAGCCCGAAGCCCACGACCACGATCCCGGAGAGCGCATTCACAATCTCAGCGAATTCCATTCGACCTCGACCTGTAGTCTGCCCAACGTGCCGCTTCAGCCGCGGCGGCTCAGGATCGCACCGGCCGCCGTCGGCTGCAAGCGGATGCTAGCCAGCATTACCACACGCCCGGAACGAGCCTCTTTGTTCGGCTCGCATACACGTCGTACTCGCCCTTGAAGTGCTCTCTCATCAATTCCTCCTCGGGCCTGAGACGAAGCGCACACACCAGTACCATCGCCGCAGCGTATGCGGGGGCAGCAACCCAGTTCGGAATCACTGCAGCCTGACCCAATCCGTACAGCAGCAAGGCCACGTACATGGGGTGGCGGACGCGCCGATACACGCCTTCGGTCACCAGCCAGTGCGATTCTCGAATCTCCAACGTGATCGACCAATTCGTGCCAAGGTCGGCGTGGGACCGGTGAAAGAGCCAGAGGCTCAGCGCGAGAATCACACTGCCTATGACTAGAGGGAGTGGATACAACGGAAACTCCGCGAAGCCGAGCCAGGGTGTCGCGATCCAAAGGATCGGCACGAAGAACCCGACCCACGCAATTCCAAGCAGTACGATTTCCAGCAACCCTTTTCGACTCTTCGCAACTGTGACCGTTCGACTAACTCTCCCGTGTGGCGAACGAATCAGCACCATGACGATCGTGGCACTGAGGACTGCGGCTTTCGCGAACCAAGGATTCATGGCGTCACCTAGCAACGAAGCCCTGTCCCTTGCGCCCGCGTCGCCGGGCTTGCCGTGGCTTGGTGGTCGACATGAACCGCCAACCCATCAGAAGCAGGTCCCGCAGCGCACCCTCGCGGATGCGGCTCAGGCGCACGAGCACACACGGATAGGTGAGGTAATGATCGGTCAGGTAGTAGGTCTTCGGCTCCTCCGCAATCAGCTCGTCGCGCTGATGGAAGTCGATGCACACGGCCAGGGTGTTCGGTTCCGCTGACCGGTTTACCGCGAGGCAGGCGAACATTCTGCCGCGAACCTTGAGTGCCGGCGAACCGTACGCGGTGCCTTCTTCCACCTCTGGTAGCCGGAGTCCGAGCGTTCGCACGACATCGAAGCCTGTCTTGATCGTCGGCATCTCCGTCCCTCGCGGCTAGCGTCCTGGTGTCCCAACACTCGATCGTAGGAAGAAGCGAACGTGACTGGCTAACGTTCGCGCTGAGCCGCGCGCCACGGCGACAGGTCACCGTGGACGGGGGCGCGACGGCTCCAGCGCCATGTTATACGGCCACATTTCATACGCTCGATGTCGTCGACAGTTCAGATCCCGGCGTACCAGGAATAGCCGGCAGCGGGCGCGCCGGAGCCCAATCCGTCACCCAAGGCATCCGGGCGATCAGCGAGAGTGATCTTGCTGAGGAACTTCAAGCTTTTGTAGCCGAGCTGGCGCGCGACCTTCAGGCGGAGTGGCGCGCCGTGGTCGGCAGGTATTGCCGCGCCGTTCATCCCGTAAGCCAGCACCGTTTGCGGGTGGAGAGCGTCGTCCATGTCGAGGCTGTCCCACCAATTTTCCTGCAAGGTGAAAAAGAACGCCCACTTCGCGTCAGGGTGCGCGCCCACTTTCTCCAGAATGTAAGAGAGCGGCACGCCCGCCCATTCCGCAATGAACGACCAACCCTCCTCGCAGGCTTGATGCGTGATTTGCGTGCGGGAAGGAAAGCTCTTCAGCTCCACGAGTGAGAAGGAAGCGGGTCGCGCGACCATGCCGTCAACCGTGAGCCGCCAGTCGGCGAAGCCCGAGTCTTTGAGCCGTTGGTAGGCTTCCGTCTTCGGTGCGGGGCCGTTCACGGGCGGCACTTTGGTAATCTGGCCGCGGTCGAATTCGCGGGCCATGGACGGAAGTTTGGTCAGCAGCCGCTGACCGGCATATGTGAGCGTTTCGCTCAGGCCGTAGATGCCGCGGTGATTGGCGGGAATTAGTCCGCAGCGGTCGCCAATGGCGATGCCTGCGCCCAGGGCGCCAACACCGGCGGCCGCGCCCAAACCGGTCTTCAGCATTTTGCGGCGTGACATTGCCGGGCTCATGTGCGCTCCTTTTCATTGTCGGACTGACCGGTGATCATGGCGCGCATGCGACGCTTGAAGCCAGTCTGCCAAACCAGGGCCACGTGCATGATGGAGAAGAGAACCAGCGCGCAAGTCACGAAAAAGTGAATCGTGCGCGCGGATTGCTGCCCGCCGAACGACGTCGCAAGAAGCGGAAAGACCGAGGTGGCCGCGGGCGACATCCCGAGTCCTGTCCAGATCATGAGCGGAAACAAAATGAAAACCACGCTCGAGTAGCTGAGCCGCTGAAGAATATTGTAGGTGGCCAGTTCGTCTTCGGTTGAGCGTTTGAAGCGCAGATGATCACCGACGACGCGGGCAATCGCGGGGCGCGTGAGTTGACCGCGCTTGGGAAGCAGATTCGCGCCGAAATGGCGCGTCGCCAGGCCCATCACAACATAGATCGCGCCAGTGAAGACGCTGACCCATGCCGCGAGGAAGTGCAGGTAGCGGCCCGGCCCGCGAATAGGCACGTCGAGCACGAAGGGCAGCGGCAAATCGATCAGCGAAGGGCTGCCGACCGCGCCGGTTTCTCCCCAGTAGAGCCGCGGATGCGCCAAAAGAATCGCAACGCCGCTGAGTAACAGCACCAGGGTAGTCAGGACTTGAACCCAATGTGTGACACGGACGAACAGACGATGACGGTGCGCTATCGACTGGACAGCGATGGGAACGGCTAGTGGCAGCACGGTTTCCGCCATGGCGATTCAGCAAGCTAGCACAAAGTGGCGAGAACTAGATTCAATTCCAATCGCGTCGCCGAGACTACGGTACGCCTCTACTATCAGGTCGCGGGATTCGGCGATCAGCAGTTGATATTCGTCCACGACCGCACTCATTTCCAGCCGCAATTGGACGAGTTCAAGGCCTCGCACACGCTTCTCGCGGCTCGCGTACGGCATCACGCCCGCCTTACGAACATCCGTGGTCCGTCTAACTTGCCGCTCAGCCGAGAGCGGCGAACTCGATGCTCACTTCACCTCGACCTGCCCGCCGCTCGTCGGCTGCAGCGGCTGTTAGGCTGCGTCTCAGTTAATGTGTGTTGCCTGGCATTGCGCCAATCTGCTTCATGAAGTCTAGGGCATCATAGAACTCCCATTCCTCAGCAATCTTCTGCCCTTCGAGGCGGGTAATCATGACCCACGGCACTGCGATGCGTTTCCCGCTGGCTGCAATGTCTCCCAATGGACCTTCGTGCGTCCCTCGCGTGGTTCCGCGTGTCACGACCGTGTTCCCCTCAGCCACCTGTTCCTCGATGCTGTTGGAGAGGTCTGGGAAAGCGGTCCGATAGAAGCGAACTAGTTCCTTCAGGCCGTTGGCGCCTCGCACCGGATCCATGCCAGGCGCGCGATAAACATAGTCAGCGAACGCGAGTTCATCGACAAGTGCCAAGTTGCCGCCGCCCCACATCTCAAGTACCCAACGGCTCACCGTGCGCTTTTGAGCTTCTGTTGACATTGTGAACTCTCTGATGTGAACCGCCCGAACAACACGGCAGCCTAACGTGCGGCTTGAGCCGCGGCGCGCCGGCGTCAGGTCCGCGTCGGCTCCAAGCCGGTGTTAGGCGGCAGTCAGTGTTGTCCACCAACCTTGGTGCCCTCTGAATCGATGATGGAGCGTGAACACCCGGATGTCCTTGGGAGTATCAAGCCTCCACGCACGAGCACTACTTACCATCGAAGGGCGAATCCTTCGATAGTGGATACTTGGGGTTGAGCAGATGAGGACCTATGTCGTCCACCAGCGGCATCAGGACGTTCGATAGCACGATGACCCCTACCCGCGCTTCTGGATCGAACCCAATGTAGCAGCGGTATCCACCGGTCGCGCCGCCATGCCAGACGATGGTGCTGCCGTACTTTGTTTGGACACGCCATCCGTACCCGACCTCGAAGTCGGATCCGTCCGACTGCCGGCGGATGGAGAGTTGGTCTGCCATGGCGTCGGCAAGCGGCGTCTTGACGTATCCGAGGTATGCCGCCAGGAAGGTGAGCATATCGTTGGCGCTTGATCGAAGGGCGCCAGCACCGGACAGCGTCGGGATGTCCCAGTTCGGTACCGGCGCCAGGCCGTACGGGTTGTCGCTCGTTCTGGGCGCCTCCTTGTGCCCCATGGCAAGGCGGGCTTTCATCTCGGGAGTCAGAGTGATGCGCGTATTCGACATGCCGAGCGGATCGAGGACGCGTGCGCGCAGCAGCGCCTCATAGCTCATCGCTGCGCGCAGCGAGAGGGCGTGGCCCAGGAGTCCGGCGCCCAGATTGGAATACTCGTACTGCGTCCCGATGTCGCGTGTCAGGCGATATCCGGAAAGGAAGTCGTACAACTGTTGAACCGAATAATCGGCGTAAGGATTCGCGTCGTCCTTCGGTTTGAAATTGGACGGCATGCGAGGGAGACCAGAGCTGTGAGTGGAGAGATCCGCCAGCGTGATCTTGCGATTGTTCCGCTCGGGCATCTTCACGTCTGCGGGAAGATACTTGGACACCGGATCCGTCAACGCGACTTCACCGCGTCGCGCCATGTCCGTGAGCAGAAGCGAGGTAAATTCCTTAGTGATGGAACCAATCTCGAAGACTGTCTCGCCATCTGGCCGTGATTTGTCGGTCCTGGAGAGGCCTCCGAAGGCGAACACTCTGCGGCCATGTGCGTCGATGACGCCGACTACGATGCCAATCCCCAGATTCTGCGCGTAGACTCGATCCGCCAGGATCTTCCGAATCGCGGCGTCAGATGGAGTCTGAGCGAATACGTTGGCTGACGAAAGAATCAGCCAGGCGATAACAGGAACGAGACGGCTGCGAATCATAGGCCCTCTCTTGCCGCCTAACGAATCGCGCTTCAAGCGTGTGTTAGGCCGCAGATCGCGAAAAGAGTTTACGCATATACGCCCGGACGAGGGTCAAGGGATGCGTCAGCGCAGTAACCAGCCGTCCCAAGATGCCAACAGGCTCATGATAGAGGCCGACTTGACGCAGTACGCCTGCTCGATCGTAGTAGATCGTTTCGCTCGCAAGCTTTCCGTTCGAAGCAAATCGATAGATGGCGCACAATGGGAAGCGCACTCGCCGACCGGTGGCAGGAAGGCATCGCCAGGAGCCGCTTTGTGTACCGCTGATCAACACCTCCAGGACGACGGCATCCTCGCTTACTAGGCGGTCGCGCACCTCGATCCGCAAGTCCGGAAGAGCTCGAAGCAAATCCCGATAATACTGTTCGACGGCGCCCCGCCCGACGTGGTGTTCGTCCCACGGTGCGTCCTGATATTTCGCGTCGTCCCCAAAGGTAGCCATGATGCCGGCCAGATCGTGACGGTTTTCGAGACGCACATGCTCCTCGACGAGACGGAGGCGCGCAGCCCCTCGTTCGTTCGCCGGCGCGGGATCTCGTGGATCCGTGTCGCTTCGCGTGTGCACAGAGTTTGATCTGCGGCCTAACGTGCCAAATGAGCCGCGCGCCGCGGCGACATGATGGCACGGGACAGCCGGCGCGTCGGCTCCATTTGGGTGTTAGCCGGCTTTCGGATCCACGATAACGCCAAAGCCTCGCGCCTTGGGTGCTGGCCGGCCGTCAGGCCGCGCCGTCGGTCCTCCGGAGGCGCTTTCGCCGAATCCAGACGATCCCGACAATCATGATCAGAACTGCGCCGCCGAGCATCGCGACCGTCCGCTCAGGGTACATGCCTGCGCGATGGAAATCCTGTAGAGCGAGCCAAGGATGCGAGGCCAGACGGGCATTCGCACGGTTGATGTAGGCGTACCGGAAATCTGGTTTCAACGCGATGGCGCGATCGAAGTCAGCAACGGCCTTCGCCCGACCGTAACCATGCGCCATGTACACAACGCCGCGGCTGTTGTACGCCTTCGGGTAGTTGGGCCGCAGTTCTATCGCTCGCGTGTAATCGGCGATCGCGTGTTCCGCATCTCCCTTCAGATAGTAAGCAAAGCCCCGGTCGTTGTAGGCCTCCGCATAGTCGGGCTTCAATTGGATGGCGGTCGAATAGTCGGCGATCGCTCGGTCGTATTCATGGAGGCCGGCATTGTCCTCGCCGCGTTTCAGGTAGAACTCTGCGCCAGCTGCCGAACTTAGAGGGGCGATCGTCTGAGAGGTTGGGGCAACAGTTTGAGACTGAACCGCGAGTATCCCAGCTGCGACACCCCAAGCGAGCAGAGCGGAGGCAACAGCCATGCGCAACTGACCACTCGGTGGTCGACGCATGCTCCAAGAGCGATCGGTCAGACCGGCTGGATGACCACTGTCCGCCCCGGACGCGCCGACAAAGGGGGCCACCAACACCGGTCGGGCGATTCCAAGCCAACGTCCGAAGATGATTCCCAACGCAGCAACGACGAGGAGCGTCACGTTCCTGACCTCCCTTGAGAGCAGACCAGAGCACTTCCTACCGCGAACGGGTCCGGCTAACGCAATGCGATTGAGCCGCGGCGGCTCGACCTGACGAATTGTGCCACGAGCGTTCGCCGCCGTCGGCTCCAATCGCTGTTAGGCCGTTGTTGAATTCGGATTCGGCCGCCCGTACTGAGCGCGAAGCTCGTGAAGGCGCATCCGAGTTCCGACAGCTGTTATGCCCTCGCCACGTGCGAGACGTTCGAGGAGTGCGAATGCACGCTCAACGACGTCCGGTGGGGGTCGCATGACTTCCAGAATGTGAAACGCGGCCCAAGACTGCACGCCATTCCTAGGCTCGTCGAGCAACTGACTAAAGGTACGAACCGCGGGAGATCCGGCGGCCCCAACTTCGGTAGCAAGCTGCCGCATTTCGTCAGCCGCTCGATTGCATAGTTTCACCGCCGATTGCTCGCGGCCAAGGCGCTGTTGCGCCTCGGACCATTCGGCTGCGGCAAATAGGTACCGATTGATCAGGTCATCGATGTCCATGGAATGCGGAATCGGCCTAACTACTCTTGGAGTAGACCGCCGCGCGTTCCTCGCTGCGAACCATCGTCGGCACAGGGCCAACCTGGACGCAGCCAAGTCGCCGGCTGGGCGGATGATAGCACCCTCGAGTTCGCTCCCGGTCTCACGGCGATTACCGGCGAAGGAAACGGTTACCAGCCGCCGAGGCTGGTATCCAGCCGTTAATCATCAGAGCGCGCGTCTGGCCAATTGCCTGACCACGCCAGCGTTGCGTCGGCAGCGAGTGAAGCGCCAGCGCCGAATTAGGCCGCGAGCCATGCTGGTATCCACCGCCCCCATGCCTCGTCAGAGCCGGTCCGCCGGGCTGCGAACCCCAAGCGCACCTCGATTCAGTACGTGCAGGTAGATCATCGTCGTCGACACGTCGCGGTGCCCCAGCAGTTCCTGCACCGTCCGGATGTCGTAGCCCTCCTCGAGCAGGTGCGTCGCGAACGAGTGCCGGAACGTGTGTGCGCTGGCCCGCTTCTCGATCCCCGCCCGGCGCACCGCCCGGGTGATCGCCTTCTAGACGACCGTTTCGTGAAGGTGATACCGGGACGGCGGACCCCACCGCGGATCTCGACAGATCCGCGACGCGGGAAACACGAATTGCCAGGCCCACTCGGTCGAAGCGTTCGGAGACTTTCGGTCGAGTGCGAAGGGCAGGATCGCGCGCCCGACTCCGCGCGCAAGATCCCGTTCATGCAGCCGCTTGACGGCTCGCAAATGCATCCGCAGCGGCTCACGCACCGACTCGGGCAGCATGGTCCGCCGGTCCTTCTGCCCCTTGCCCCGGCGAAGTGCGAGCTGTCGGCGGTCGAAGTCGACGTCCTTGACCCGCAGCTCAAGACAATCCTCGAGCCGCAGCCCCGCGCCGTACAGCAGCATGACCACGATCCACATCGTGCCTGTCACCTGCTGCAGAATCGATCGGACTTCATCGCGTGACAACACCACCGGCACCCGCTCCGGTACACGGGCCCGCGGGACCTGTCCGACCGGCCTCACATCGATCTCGAGCACGTGGCGGTACAAGAACAACACGGCACAGAGCGCCTGATTCTGCGTCGACGCGCTCACCTGTCCCTCGACGGCCAACCAGGTCAGGAACGCCGAAATCTCCTTGGCGCGCATCTCCGAGGGGTGTCGCTTTCCGTGGAACAGGATGTAACGCCGAACCCAGTGCACGTACGCGTCCTCGGTCCTCCGGCTGTAGTGCCGCACGCGAATCGCCTGCCGGACACGATCGAGCAGCTTCGGAGGTGAACGGTCCATGACTCCCGGTGCACGCCAGCTCCATGCCAGCAGCGGACACGGCGGAACCGCGCCGGGACATCGCGACGCACCCTCGACGGAGTTGCACGAATTGCGCAGGCCGAACGATGAGCGGTACGCAGAATCTGCGCACGACCACTCACACCGCAGCGCCCTACCTTCCGACTGTGAACTGTGAACTTTCCACTCTCAGGTCGCGAGGGTCCGGCTGCCGCCTTCGCGCGTCGCGCTTCGGCGCCCAAGGAAGCCGGACACGGGGCCGGAGGTCCGGCTAAAGCCGGACACTACGTACGCTTCGGGGAATCGAGCCACATCTCCACTACCATCGCCGTGGCTCCAACGAAGAAGAGGGCGTAGAAGGGCGCGTAGATGATCTCCGCCAGCCGCATCAGCATCTCGACCAGCGCCACGAGAAAGACGACGACGCATTGCCAGAGGCGGGAGCGCACGGTCGTCTTCGGGTCGGTCACCATGAAGAAGATGAAGAGCTGATACATCGGCCCGGTGATCGGCGCAACCGTCGCCAGCCACGGCAGTCCCGTCACCGTGCTCTGCACGAACGAAAAGAAGAGGAACGACGCCACGTAGGTCGCCGAGATGTGCGCGCGGTCAACCCGCCACACGATGAAGGAGCCCAGGATCCAGATCACCGCCATCGGCGCCACGACGTTGCCCCACTGGATGCTGAGGACCGTCACCGTCTGCGGGGCGAGGAACGCCATGGCGCTGACGCCGAAGTTGGTCGGGTTCCAG
>DASTDR010000476.1:0-9937 GCA_035710265.1 Gemmatimonadales bacterium
CCGGCCGACTGGTACACGCCGTTCCGCGAAGCCACCTGGGACGAAGCGCTCGAGCTGACGGCGCAGGAGCTGCTGCGGATCAAGGCGGAGCGCGGCAGCAACGCGCTCGCCTGCTTCTCGTCAGCGAAGTGCTCCCATGAAGAGAACTACGTGCTGATGCGGATGTACCGCGGCGCATTGGGTACGAACAACGTCGATCACTGCACGCGGCTGTGCCATTCGACGTCGGTCGCCGCGATGCAGCGCGCGATCAATACGGCGGCGGCGTCGGGCTCCATGCGCGAAATCGAAGAAGCGTGCGACGTCATCTTCATCGCCGGCGCGAATACGACCGAATCGCATCCCGTATTCGGCGCGGCGCTCAAGCGCGCGCACGAGAAGGGCTCCAAGCTCATCGTCGCCGATCCGCGCCGCACCGAGCTGGCGGGTCGTGCCGATGTGCACCTGCAGATGCAGCCCGGCACCGACGTCGCGCTCTACTCCGGGATGCTGAATCACATCTTGGGACTACGGTTGGAGAATAGGGAGTTCATCGCTCAGCGCACACACGATTTCGACAAAGTGCGCGAGGCGGTGAAGCCGTACACACCCGAGAAAGCGGCGAAGATCACGGGCGTGCCCACGGAGAAAATCAAGCGCGCGGCCGAGATCTACGCGCGCGGTCCGAATACGAGCACGCTGTGGGCGATGGGCCTGACCCAGCACGCGAACGGTACCGACATCGTCACCTCGCTGCTCAACCTGATGTTCGCCTGCGGCATGATCGGGCGCTGGGGCGCCGCCATGCTGCCGGTGCGCGGCCAGAACAACGTGCAGGGCGCGTCCGACGTCGGCGCGATCCCGTTCGCCTATACCGACTATCAGCCCGTCACCGAGCCCCGAGTGCGCGCGCGTTACGCCGGCACGTGGGGAGTGCCGGAAGAGTCGATGTCGCTCAAGGGCGGCCTGATGCTCACGGAAATCGTCAAGCCCGAGAGCGGCGTGCGGGGGATGTACATCATGGGCGAAAACCCGATCATCTCCGATCCCGACATCGCCCACGCCGAGCAGTGGTTCCAGCAGGTCGAGTTCCTGGCCGTCCAGGATCTCTTTCTCACCGAAACCGCTCGGTACGCCGACGTCGTCCTGCCCGGATCGAGCTTTGCCGAGAAGACCGGCACGTTCGTGAACACGGAGCGGCGGATTCAGCTGTCACACCAGGCGATCGATTCACCGGGCGACGCGCGCGGCGATCTCGACATCCTGATCGACTTGAGCAATCGGCTCGGCTTGCCGACCAAGTTCCGTGACGCCGAAGAGGTGATGCGCGAGATCGCGAGCGTCACGCCGAGCTGGGCGGGCGTCACCTACGACCGGCTCGAGGGCGCCGGGCTCCAATATCCCGTCCCCACACCGGATCATCCGGGCACGGCGTTCCTGTTCGACAAGTCGTTCCCCACCGCCGACGGGCTGGTCAAGTTCGTCCCCGTCGAATACACGAATCCGGTCGAGCTGCCCGACGACGAGTATCCCTTCGTCATGAACACAGGCCGCCAGCTGTACCACTGGCACACGGGGACGATGACGCGGCGCGCGAGCGGCCTCGATGCCCGCGAGCCCACGGCCATCGTCGAGATTCATCCGGAAGACGCCAACATGCTGGGCGTGCACGAAGGGGAGCTGGTTCGGCTGACGTCGCGGCGCAATTCGATGGTGAGCGCGGCCCGGATCTCGGAGCGCGTCGCGCGCGGCCAGGTATTCGTGCCGTTTCACTTCCGCGAAGCGGCTGCCAATCTGCTCACCAATCCCGTGCTCGATCCCTACGCGAAGATGGCGGAGTTGAAAGTGTGCGCGATCCGGATCGAGGCGGTAAAAGCGGAAGTACCCGCCTGAATCTGGGACTCGAAGGTCGCGTCGCGCTCGTATGCGGTTCGACCCGCGGCATCGGCCGCGCGGTCGCAACGGCGCTCGCCGCGGAGGGCGCGAAAGTCGCAATCAATGGGCGCAGCAACGCCCCCTTCACCGCCGATGTGTCGGTCCCCGACCAGGCGATCGGGCTGGTCGAGCGCGTCGCCAAGGAGTTTGGCCGGCTCGACATCCTCTTTTGTAATGCCGGCGGGCCCCCGGCGGCGGCGTTCAAAGATCAGCCCGCGGAGGCCTGGCAGCGCGCCATCGAGCTCAACCTGCTCTCCACGATCCACCTTGCGCGTGCCGCCGTGCCCATCATGCGGAGGGCTCAGTGGGGGCGGATCATTTGCCTGGTGTCGATCGCGGCGAAGCAGCCGCTTCCCGGACTCATCCTCTCGACCACGGCGCGAGCCGGCGTGTTGGGATTCGCGAAGGCGCTCTCAGACGAGGTCGCCACGGACGGCATCACGGTGAACTGCATCAACCCCGGTTTCATAGCGACCGAGCGCGTTCAGGAGCTGCAGAAAGCCAAACCGGACATGATGAAGCAAATGCTGGCACAGATCCCGATGGGGCGCATCGGCACGCCCGCAGACCTGGCGGCCGCCGTGACGTTTCTCGCCTCTGAGCGCGCGAGCTATATTACCGGCGCAGTGTTACAGGTAGACGGCGGTTTCACGCGCTCGATTTTCTAACCACTCCCCCACTCCCTCACTCCCCCACTCCCCGGTTTTCATGCAAGCGATCGTCAAAGAGAAACGCGCGCCCGGCTTGACCGTGAAGTCCGTCCCCAAGCCCACGCCGGGACCGGGCGAA
Organism: Gemmatimonadales bacterium; assembly: GCA_035710265.1. Lineage (GTDB taxonomy): Bacteria > Gemmatimonadota > Gemmatimonadetes > Gemmatimonadales > GWC2-71-9 > 20CM-2-65-7. The sequence continues at coordinate 2,704 of DASTDR010000476.1, forward strand.
GTGCTGATCGCCGTCCGGCACGCTGGGGTGTGCGGGACCGACCTGCACATCGCGGACTGGGATCATTGGGCCGAGGGCCGGATCAAGCCGCCGATCGTGGTCGGGCACGAGTTTGCCGGCGAAATTCAGGGGCTGGGTGAGGGGGTCACGGGACTGCGCGTCGGCCAGCTCGTGACCGCTGAGGGACATATCGTCTGCGGGCACTGTCTGCAGTGCCGCACCGGCAACAGCCACATCTGCAAGAATACCCGGATCATCGGCGTCGATCGCGATGGGGCCTTTGCCGAATACATCACGATGCCGACGGGCAACGTGCTGACGCTCTCGGGCATCCCCACCGAGATCGGCGCGATCATGGACCCGATGGGCAATGCGTTTCACACGGTGCTGACCGCGGAAATCCCCGGCAGCACCGTCTTCATTGTGGGATGCGGGCCGATCGGCTGCTTCGCGGTCGGGATCGCACGTGCGGCCGGCGCGACCAAGGTGATCGCCTCGGACGTGAATCCCAAACGGCTGGCGCTCGCCGAGCAGATGGGTGCACACGTCGTGATCAACGCGGCCAAGGCTGACGTAGTGAAGACGGTCATTGAAGAGACGGGCAACGAAGGCGCCGATGTCGTGTGCGAGATGTCGGGCGTGCCCTCGGCGCTGCACCAGGCATTGGCGAGCGTTCGGATGGGCGGGCGTGTGCAGCTGCTCGGCATTCCCAAAGGCGACGTCCCGATAAACTTCGCCGACGAAATCATCTTCAAGGGCATCACGCTCTACGGCGTGATCGGACGCAAGATGTACCAGACCTGGCACCAGATGCGGCGCTACTTGATCGCCGGCCAGTTCGATCCCCGCCCCGTCATTACCCACAAATTTCCCCTCGCGAACATCGACGACGCGCTCGCGGCGATTCGCTCGGGCGACGCCGGCAAAGTCATTCTGGAGATCGCATGAGCGCTTCCAGCGCAGGCTTCATGGGACAGCTGCAGAACGAATTGGCCGAGTTCAAGAAGGAAGGCGTCTACAAGCGACTCAATTACCTCGACTCACCGCAGGACGCGCGCGTCACGATGGAAGGGCGCGGCGAAGTCGTGATCCTCTCGTCGAACAACTACCTCGGCCTGTGCGACGTGCCCGAGGTCGTGCGCGCCGGCAAAGCAGCGCTCGACAAGTGGGGCGCCGGGACCGCGTCGGTGCGATTCATTTGCGGCACGTTCACTGTGCACCGCGAGCTCGAGGAGGCCCTGGCGCAGTTCGTTGGCTGCGAGTCGGCGCTCAGTTACGTGAGCTGTTGGAACGCCAACGAGGGCCTGTGTCCCACGGTCCTGAGCGAACCGGACTTCGTCGTGTCCGATCAGCTCAATCATGCATCAATCATCGATTCGATTCGGCTCGCCAAGACGATCACCAAGTGCCAGACGGCGGTCTACAAGCACTCCGACATGGCCGATCTCGAAGACAAACTCAAGGGCGCGAGCAAGGCCCGGCGCAAGCTCATTTTCACCGATGGCATCTTCTCGATGGAAGGTGACATCGCCAAGCTGCCGGACCTGGTCGCGCTCGCCCGGAAATACGATGCCGTGCTAGCGGTGGACGATTCCCACGCGACGGGGGTGCTGGGAAAGCGGGGCCGCGGCACCGCTGAGCATTACAACATGCTCGGCGAGGTCGATATCATCACCTCGACGCTCGGGAAAGCGCTGGGCGGGGCCGCGGGTGGATTCACGGCAGGCCCGACCGCGCTCACCGATTACCTGACGCAGCGCTCGCGCCCACAGCTGTTCAGCAACGCGCTCCCGCCGACGGTCGCCGCGAGCGCGCTGGCCGCGGTCCGCTACGTCGAGGCGCACCCGGCGCTCGTGACGACGCTGCATCAAAACGCGCGCTACTTCCGCGAGCAGCTCCTTGCCTTGGGCTTCAAGCCGCTTCCCGGGGAGACGCCGATTGTCCCCGTCATCCTCGGTGAAACCGCCAAGGCCATTCACATGAGTGAGCTGCTCCTGGCCGAAGGGGTGTTCGTGACGGGATTTGGCTATCCCGTTGTGCCGCAAGGACATGCGCGCGTGCGCTGCCAGCTCTCGGCCGCGCACACCCGGGACGATCTCGATTTCGCGCTCCGCGCCTTCAAGAAGGTTGGCTCGAAACTCGGACTGATCTAATGAACCAGCTTCTGCTACTGGCGGTCTTACAGACCGTCAGCCCGTCCGCCCGTCCGTCCGACTTTCTTGGTTTCGAGCCCGGCACCGACTCGATGCTCGCCGATTGGACGCAAGTCAGCGGGTACATGAATTCACTGGCGCAACGCAGCCGGTATGTGCGCGTCGATACGCTGGGTCGGACGACCGAAGGTCGGCCGTTCTTGCTGATGACGATTACCGCGCCGGAGAACCAGACTCGGCTCAGCGAGATCAAGCGCGCGCAGGCGCTGCTGGCGGATCCGCGCCGGCTCAGCGACGCCGAGCTCGCCGAGTTCCGGGCAAAGCAGCCCGCCGTGATCCTCATCAGCAACAACATCCATTCAGACGAAATCGGCTCGAGTCTGATGGGCATGACGCTCGCCTACGAGCTCGCCACCGACCCCGACCTGCGGCGTCTGCTCGACTCCGTTGTGGTCCTGATGATTCCGTCGATGAATCCTGACGGGCTCGATACGATGGTGCGCTGGTACCGTCGCTACAAGGGCACGCGCTACGATGCAGGCAACCTGCCCTGGCTGTATCACAAGTACGTGGGGCATGACAATAACCGCGACTGGTTCATGCTCACGCAGAAAGAGACGCAGCTGGTAACGCGGATGCTGTATACGGAGTGGTTTCCAGAGATCGTGTACGACGTGCACGAGCAGGGTACGAGCCGCGAGCGGTTGTTCGTCCCGCCATTCATCGATCCGGTGAATCCGAATCTCGACCCCGCCCTGGTCGCGGGCATGAATCTCGTCGGGGTCACGATGGCGTCGGCGCTGTACGATGCGGGATTGACCGGCGTCGCGCACCAGCAAACCTACGACCTGTGGTGGCACGGCGGGTTTCGCTCGACGCCCACGCGGCACAACATGATCGGCATTCTCACCGAAGCGGCAAGCACCAGGCTCGGCACGCCGATTCATCTGTCGCTCGATTCGCTGCGCCAGCCCGCGCGCGGGGTGAACTATGCTGCGCCCTGGCCCGGCGGCACCTGGCGCATCGGGGACATCGTCCGTTACGAGCTGATCACGTCGAAGGCGCTCGTGAAGCTCGCCGCACGCGACCGGCTCGCGATCATCGATCGGTTCGTCGGCGCGGGCCGGCGCGGGATCGAGGCCGGCACCGCCGGCAATCCCTATGCCTACGTGCTCCCGCCGGATCAGCGCGATCCCGAGAGCTGGGCCGCGCTCGCCAACATTCTCCTCGCCGGCGGCGTGGAGGTCCAGCGGGCCGCGGCGCCGTTCACCGCCGGCGGCCGCGAGTACACCGCCGGTTCACTGGTCGTCCTCATGGCGCAGCCGTTCCGGGCGCATGCGAAAGACTTGCTCGAGCCGCAGCGGTACACACCGGTCAACGATCGGCCGCCGTACGACGTGGCTGGATGGACCCTGCCCTACATGATGGGTGTGCGTGCCGAGGTAGTGGCAGCGCCGTTCGGCGCAAATCTCGTGAAGGTCGACAGCGTGGTGCCTGAACCTGGAAGGATCGAAGGCACGGGAGAGGCCTTTGTTCTGAGAAACCGTACGAATGCCGAGTCACGCGCGGTGGCGGCCCTGCTGTCGGCCGGTCAGATGGTGACCATGACCGGCGACAGTCTGATCGTGCGGGGTCCGCGTGCGAGGGCGATCCTGACCGAGCAGGCGGCGCGCGGCGGCTTCAGCGTAACGGCAGTGCGCGCGACTGGGGCGACGATCGCTGGAACGACTCGGCAGCGGTTACCGCGCATTGCGCTGTATCGGCCTTGGACGGCAAACCACGACGAGGGGTGGACGCGCTGGGTCTTTGAGCAGTATGGGATCAGCTACACGACAGTGCGCGACTATGACCTCAAGAAAGGAGGGCTGCGCCAGCGGTTTGACGTGCTGGTCCTGCCGGACGCTGAGACGCGGTCCCTGATGGAGGGATCGGACACGACTCGCGTCCCATTGCAGTACGCTGGCGGGATGACGGAACGAGGTGCTGAGGCTATTTCGGCATTCGTTCGGGGTGGTGGGACCCTCGTGTGCCTCGATGGTTCAAGTAATTTCGCGATTACACGCCTTAACCTCCCAGTCGTCAACGTTCTAGCTGGCGAGGCATCAGGTCCGCAAAGTTTGCGGTTTTACGCTCCGGGTTCTATTTTCGGAACGGTTTTGGGGGGAGGGGAAACGGGCGCAGTCCAAAGTCCCGTAACCCTTGGGGTTCCAGATTCCCTCAAAGTCTACTTCGAGAGTAGCGCCGCCTTCACGGTTTCGGGCTCTGCTCGGGCCCTGGCGACGTATCCCTCTCAGCCCCTGCGGTCGGGTTATGCCCGTTTCCAGGAACGGCTCGAGGGGAAAGCGGCGCTGGTGGAGGCACCGGTAGGCAGCGGGCGGGTGATCCTGTTCGGCTTCCGACCCCAATTCCGGGGCCAGACGCACGGCACCTTCAAGCTGCTCTTCAACGCGGTCCTGTTGGCGGCCCCTTAGCCGGGGCCCGGAGGAGTCCCGATGAAGCGGTTCGTTCTCCTGGTGGGATTCGTGACCTTGGCAGCGAGTCCCGCGGCGGCCCAAAGAGCTCAGAACATCGAGTTCGGCGCGTTCGGCTCGTACTGGCGATTCGACAAATCGTTCTTGATCAAGAACGGTTTCGGTGGCGGCGCGCGCATCGGCTACAACCTCAGCGATCGCGTGGGAATCGAGATCACCGGCGACTATGTCGCGACGACCAACACCGCGGCGACCCAGGACATCAGCATCAACGCCCTCGGCGCCAACCTCGTCTTCAACTTCCCGATGAGCGACCGGATGACGTTGCTCGCCTCGGGCGGCTATTCGCGGATCGTGTACGGCCCCGATGCACCGTACGACTTCACGCAGCACCTGGTCGCCGGCGGCCTCGGCCTCCGCGCCTTCGTCAGCCGCCACGTGGCGCTGCGTGGCGATGTGCGCGCCGAGTACCGGCCTGACAACCCGTTCTACAGCGACGCGTTCACCGGACACGTCCAGGGCAGCGTTGGCGCCTCGTACTTCTTTATTCCGCCGCAGCAGGGACGCGGCTTCAACACGAACTTCCAGTGGTATTGGGGCGCCCAGGGCGGCGCATTCGCGTCCAAGACGAACGTCCAGCCTATGGTATACGACCCGATCATCGGCGGTCACTGGCTGGTGAAGTCACGCCGCACCGCACTGTATGTCGCGTACGAGCAGTCGTTCTTCCTGTCTGAAGCGACGGCCGTAATTCAGGATCCGAACTCGATCAACTCCGCGGCCGGGCCAGGCTTCCGCGACGTCACATTCAGCGATATGCGCCGGTTCATGTTCGGCGTGGTCGCGTTCCCTGCCCAGAAGGTGATCGAGCCGTTCGCCGGCACCGGGTTCGCGCTGCAGCAGATCCTGGATCCGCTCCCCGACTGCACGACGCAGAGCTGCAATCTGTCCGAGGCCACGGAAGCGGCCGACCGGGCGCACGAGGCCGCGAGCAAGGCTTTCTTCTGGGTCATGGGCGGGTTACAGATCAACTATTCGAGCAAGCTGAACGTGTTCGCGCATTACATCCTGACTTCAGGCGCGGCCAACTTCCTGCTCGAGAGCAACACCCATTCGCTGCAGGGCGGGATTCGCTATAGCCTGGGAAGTTCGAAAGAAGGCATCACGGAACGGCATTAAAGCAGGCGCAGGAAGTTTTCGCTGAGAATCTTCCGGACGTCGCTGTCGCTGTAGCCGCGGGACGCGAGACCCGCGAGCACAAGCGGCAGCGACGTTGCGTCTTTCATGGGCTTCGGCAGCACGCTGATCCCGTCGAAATCACTCCCCAGGCCAACGTGGTCCACCCCCATCACCTGCACGGCGTGGTCGATGTGGTCGAGCAACCGGCCGACATCGGGGATGTCGAGGCTGTCGAGGTTGGCGAGGTATGCGCCCCGGAACTTGTCGACCTCGAAGTCCGCGACGCCCGGCTGGGTGGGATAACGCGCGCGGATGGCCTCGAACTCTGGTCCCAGCCGGCGGTTGATCTCGTCGTACTGAGCGCGGAAGTGCTCGTCGAGAAACACGGGGTAGAAGATGATCCCTACAACACCACCGTTCTGCGCGATCGCGCGCAGCTGAACATCCGCGAGGTTGCGCGGATGGGCGGCCAGCGCGCGACACCCGGAATGGGACGCGATCACGGGCTTTCTAGCGGTCTTCAGAACATCCCAGAATGTCGCATCAGAAACGTGCGACACGTCGACGAGCATCCCCAGCTCATTCATGCGCCGCACGACCCGCCGGCCGAAATCGCTGAGGCCGCCCGGCCGCTTGGTATCCATCGATGAGCCGGCCCAGTCGTTGCCGTTGTTCCAGGTGAGCGTCATGTAGCGTACGCCCTGTGCGTGCAACGTCTCGAGCTTCTCGAGCGAATTCTCGATCGCGTGCCCGCCTTCGACACCCATCAGCGCGGCCAGGTGGCCGCGACCGACGGCGGCACGGACGCCGGAGGCGTCCGTCACGAGCTCGACGTCCTGGGCGCTGTCGGCCAGCCGGCGCACGGCACCGATCAGATCCAGCGCCCGCTTGAACGCCGTTCCAGGACCGTAGGTGTCGTCCACCCAGATCGCGAAAAAGGCCGCGGAGACGCCGCCGGCCTTGAGTCGCGGGACGTCGACATGACCGTCCGGCAATCGGACGGAAATGTCGATCGGGCCGTCCAGCATTCGCTGGACGGTGTCTATGTGCGCGTCGAGGATTATCTCGATACCCAGGCCGAGTCTTTGAGGTAAAACCGAAGCGGCCAGTCCGTCGCCTGCGTGATGCCAATGCGCGGCCCCGTCACGATCTCGCGTTTGCCAGGCCGCCTTCCTTCAACGATCCGAAGCAGGCCGCGCTGCAGCGACACGCCATTCAGCGCTCCATCGACGCCGAGGGCCTCGCACAGCCGGGCGGGACCGGCACAGAGCGGCTCCGTGCCGCGCCGCTCCCGCATCGTGTCGAGACCGGCCAGAGGCTCGAGCGCGCGAATCAGCACCGCGGCCGGAAAGCCGCGGGTCTCTGTGACGGCATTGAGACACCAGTGCATCCCGTAGGTGAAGTACACGTACGCCGTTCCGGGCGGGCCGT
>DASTDR010000477.1:0-2575 GCA_035710265.1 Gemmatimonadales bacterium
TGGGGACGCGTTGCGGATCTGGCGGACCAACACCTGGCCCGTGTCCACGCGAACAGGCAGATGCACCATCGGCCCGAGCTGCTGATCAACCTTGGCGGTGAACGGAATCTCCGTCACCTGACCGGAGGGCACGGCGACCCGCTGGATCTTCCCGCCGAACGAGACGATGAGGGCCTGGTTGTCCGGGGTAAACGAATACCCCGGGTAGAGATCGCGCGTGAACCGCGACTCCTGGTCGTCGCGCGTGACCGGATAGACGAGCCACTTCTCGTCCCCGCTCACCAGGTCGCGCAGCCGCAAACCCGTTTCGGCGTCGTACCGCGTCGCGTAGACCAGCCACTTCCCGTCTGACGACAGCGCCGGGCGCATCCCGCTGCCGTACACATCGGTCTGCGTAAACAGCCGGCCGTTCTGCCGGTCGTAAATCGCGAGCTGCCACAGCGGATACGTGAGGTTGTAGCCGAAGCCCCCGCGGTGGCGCGACACCCAGATGTAGCGCGGATCCTTCCCGAAGGCCGCGCCGAGCGTATTCATCGGCGGCGGCGTGTTGGGTCCGGCCTGCACGCGCAGCACGGCCGCACCGGACCCGCCCTCCTTGTGAATCAGCCACAGCTCGTAGACGCTGCCGAGCACGCCGGTGGTCCGCGACACGACGATGTAGTTGCCGTCGGGCGTCCATTCGGGCGATGCGTAGAGGTTGTTCGTCCCCTTGGTCAGTGCCTTGCTGTGCGTTCCGTCGGGATCACACAACCAGACGTTCTCCGCGCCGTTGCGATCGGACAGGAACACGATCCGTTTGCCGTCCGGAGACCAGCGCGGCTGTGAATCGAACGCCGGCCCGGTGCTGATGCGCGTGGCCGTCCCGCCCGCGATCGGCATGGTGTAGAGATCGCCGAGCAGCTCGAACACGATCGTCTTGCCGTCCGGGGAAACATCGAGCGAGAGCCAGGTAGCCTCGGATGTCTCGAATGTCACGGTGCGGGCCATTTTCAGCGGCAACGAGTCGAGCTTGACCTTGGTGGTGTCGCGCTTGGTGGTGTCTTGCGGCGGTGGAGGAGGCTGCTGAACGCTCAGCAGCGCGGCAACGAGCAACGGAAACATGAAATCTCCGGGTGAGAAAACGACGGCGCGATAGAACGGCTAGAAACTAAAATCGACGGTAAGGGGCGGTAAGAGGCGGTAGAAACAACGGAGGGGCGCAGCACGCTGCGCCCCCTCCCGCTTCCTACCGCCATTTACCGCCAGGCGTCAGATACTCAGCGCCCGTACCTGCCGTGGCGCCGGATCCTGCGACCGAAGCACGATCCGCATGGCATGGGTGTCGAGATCGATATCCCAGCCCGCGATGCGCGGCCGGACGAATTCCTCGGCATCATCGAGCGTGAGCCCTTCCGGCGTCGCGTCGAGAAATTCCATCAGCTTCATGCGCATCTCGAGATAGGTGCAGCCATCGCGGCTCGCGGCGATGCGGATCCCCACATCGTCATCGAGCTGGCGCCGCACAAACCCCTGCGCCACCTCGAGCAACCGGCCCACGATGACGCGCTCCAGCATGACGCCATCTTTGCGGGCGACTCGCCGCGCCAGCGCCCGGCTGCGGACCTGATCGAGGTGCAGGGCCAGGAACAGTTCCCGGACCTCGGGATTGGGGCGGCGCTTGCTCTTGGTCTCGCCGTCCCGCTCCGCTTTGGCGCAGGTGGGCAGGTCGTTCCGGTGCAGCTTGAGGAACTTGGTCATCGGGGCGTACACGTCCATGCGGCCAGGGGCCGGGGGACGCCGGCGACCCGCAACCAGGTCAGCGATATAGATTTCAGACACCTGAACCGCTTCCGCCAGCTCACGCGGCGTGCGCTTGAGCTCGCGCAGCCGACGCCGGACCAGTTCTCCAACCTTGACGGGGCGCTTCAGGGGGAGGGCTGCCGCCATGTAGGCTCCTTGGTTGCCTGTTTGCCGTTTTTTCGGGGTCGGGCAATATCGCTAAATGCAGGTCAAAACGGTAGTTCTGCTCGTCGACTCTTGCGCCGCCCGCGCATCTTGTGATACACTTGTATCATAATATGGATTCGCTTGTATCTAGGCTAATTCGTCTCTTGTCCCCGCATCCGTCCGCAGCGCATCCCGGGCCTCGCGTCCTTCCCGCGTATGCTGCACTCGCCCGATACCAGATCAACGGCGGTGAGCTAGAGCCACGACTACGGCTGCTCGTCACACAGCTCGCTGCAGAACGGAGCCGCTGTCGCTGGTGCATCGAACGAGGCCGGCATCTCTGGCGTGACGCGCAGCTGCCGTTCGACGCCCTGCGCGGATTGCTGGGCTACGAAACCAGCGCCCAGTTCACCAATCGCGAGCGGGCGGCGCTGCGATTCACCGATGCCCTCACCCGTTACAGCGAGTCACGCGGCGGCATGCCGCTCGAGGCGCTGGCGCGGGCACGACAGTACCTCAGCGAGCCCGAAATCGCGGCGGTCACCGCCGCCGCCGCGAGCCAGCATTTCTTCAACCCGATCACGGGAGCTCTCGGCGCGGACGTCGCACCGTGGGGCGCGCCTGCCGGCTCGCAGATCCAGGCATTCCT
>DASTDR010000478.1:0-6948 GCA_035710265.1 Gemmatimonadales bacterium
AACGCCGCCTTGAGTTGCGGCATCTTGGCATTCGTCGGCATGACGCCTCGGAGGAACGCGGCGTAACGGGGCACGGCTGGAAACCTACTGTCGATATGCGCTGGCCCTCAACGACTATCAGATGTCCGGCCATATTTCCGAACTCACGGAGGAGCCATGAAATACCTGTGCCTCGTGTACCAGGAGGAGAAGGAAGCCCCCAACGTCCCCAAGGACATGTGGGACCAGGCAATTCGGGACTACAAGGCGTTTGAAGCGGACATCAAGAAAAGCGGCCACTACGTTGGCAGCCATGGGCTGCAGCACACCAACACGGCTACGACGGTTCGCGTCCGTCACGGCAAGCTCTCGACCACCGACGGGCCGTTTGCCGAGACCAAGGAACAGCTGGGGGGTTATTTCCTGATCGAGGCACGGGACCTGAACGACGCGATTCAGATAGCGGCGCGGATTCCCTCGGCGCAATGGGGGTGTGTCGAAGTCCGGCCCGTCTGGGAATGAAACGTGGATGCTGTCGAAAGTCGAACATCCGAACCGACTAACGGGTGTCCACATTTCACGGTCCACCGATACGTCACGGAGGAGCTATGCGGTACCTGTGCCTGATTTACGAAGATGAAAAGGCGTGGATGAACGCGACCCAGGCCGAGATGGAGAAAGGCTTGGCCGAGTACAACGCTTTCACCGAGAGCATCAAGAAGAACGGCAACTACATCGGTGGCGAAGCGCTGCAGCCGACCAGCACGGCGACCTCGGTGCGCGTGCGCAACGGCAAGGTGTCCACGACGGACGGACCGTTCGTCGAGACCAAAGAACAGCTAGGCGGCTACTATCTCATCAACGCGAAGGACCTGGACGAAGCGGTGAAGGTGGCGTCCCGGATCCCCAGCGCGCGCAACGGGACGATCGAAGTGCGTCCGATCCAGGAGTTCTCGCAGCCGTAGACACGATCGAAGCGGTCTATCGCGCCGAGTCGCGCCGCGTGCTGGCGACCCTGATCCGCCTCCTCGGCGATTTCGATCTCGCCGAGGAGGCGTTGCAGGACGCGTTTGCGGCGGCGGTGGAACAGTGGCCGGTCGAAGGCACGCCCGCGAATCCACGGGCGTGGTTGATCTCGACCGGCCGGTTCAAGGCGATCGATCGGCTGCGTCGCCGGCGCCGTGAAGTGCCAGGTGAAATCGAGCTGGCCGGCGAACTCCCTGAAGATCCACACGACGTGGTGGACGACCGGCTGCGGCTGATCTTCACCTGCTGCCATCCGAGCCTGAACCCGGATGCGCAGGTCGGCATGACGCTGCGCGAGGTGTGCGGCCTCACGACCGAGCAGGTCGCGGCCGCGTTTCTGACGACTGCCCCCACGTTGGCGCAGCGCATCGTGCGCGCCAAGGCCAAGATCCGCGACGCGCGCATCCCGTATGAGGTGCCCGCGCGCGCCGATCTCGCCGAGCGGCTCGCGGCGGTGCTGCACATCATCTATCTCGTGTTCAATCAGGGCTACTTCACTCGCCCTGATCTCGCCGCCGAAGCGATCCGGCTGGGCCGATTGTTGGTCGAGCTGTTGCCGGAACCGGAGGCGATCGGCCTGCTGGCACTGATGCTGCTGCACGATGCCCGGCGCATGACTCGCACCACGGCCGCGGGCGAGCTGATCCCGCTCGAAGAGCAGGATCGCAGCCGGTGGAATCGCGCGCAGATCCGTGAGGGAGTCGAGCTGGTGGAGCAGGTGTTCGCGGCGCGCCGTGTGGGGCCGTATCAACTCCAGGCAGCGATCGCCGCGGTCCACGCGGAAGCGGCGTCGCCCGAGAAGACCGACTGGGCCGAGATCGTCGGGCTGTACGACGTGCTGCTGCGGCTCGATCCTTCGCCCGTGATCGAGCTCAATCGTGCGGCGGCGATCGCGATGCGTGATGGGCCGGAGCACGGCCTGGCCTTGATCGATGCGATTCTCGTGCGTGGCGATCTCACCGAGTACCACCTCGCGCACGCCGCGCGCGCCGACCTGCTGCGCCGGCTGGGACGCACGCGGGAGGCCCTCGCCGCGTACAACCGCACGCTCGAGTTGGTGACCGAAGAGCCTGAGCGCCTGCTGCTCGAGCGCCGTCTTCGGGAGCTCGCGGCGCGCCAAAAGTCATAAGCGCGATTCGCGTGAGAAAAGGGGACACGGCTATGTTCATGCATGCGCCGTTCGGCATTCGTGTTCTGCCTCCTCGCACCAGTCGCTGAACTCCTTTCCGGCCAACGCTGCCTCGGCGGCAACCCGTACGGAACTTCGCATATCAGAGTTGGCGGCGGGATCTCCAAGGACATCGACGCCGAGACGTACAACGTTGATTTCCGATACTCGACCGCGGGAGTGTTCGGCATGGTCACTGCCGCGCAAAAGACCTGGGGACCCGAGACGTTCGATGACGAATCGCTGCAGGTAGGCGCTACGGTCGGCATCGCATATCCGCGCGATGGCAGTTCGCGCTGGTCGGTATGTCCGATGCTGTCCTATGGCAACACCTCCGGTCCTGATCAGGCTGTGGGCGCGTATTACTATTCCGAGAAGGCGTTCTCGGGAGCGGTCAGTCTCGGATACATGGTATCGCGGTCGGCCTCGTGGGATATCGTGCCGACCGCGACCCTGACGGTCGGAACCACCAATCCCACATTGACAGATCCGTTGGGTAGGTCGCGGGGGAGTTACGGCGACTTTTGTTGCGGCCCGCGAGGGTTTGGAAACGTGTCGCTCGGCCTCGGGATGGTGCTGATCGGCAGCATCACCGTGCTCCCATCGATTTCATTCCCGCTCGACGTCGTGGGTGAAACGCTCTACAGCCTGCACCTCGTGATCGGCGGAGGGACTTGAACCGCTAGTCGTACCAGTTCTTGTCCCAGGCGTGCGGCTTGAGCTTCGCCAGCAGTGCAGCGGGCAGAGCGCCTTTCGTCGACGCCAACGCGTTCTGCCGCACGTGGGCCGGCCGGCGCATCCCGGGAATCACCGTGGACACGACGGGCTCCGAAAGACAGAACCGCAGTGCCAGCTCGGGCAGCGTCTGCACCTGATCATCGAGCACGTCCGCAAGCGCTTTACCGCGGCGCTCCGCCTCAGCCTTCCGCTCGCCGGCGAAGTACTCGGCGCGCCAGTCGCCGGGCGGAAACACGGTATCCGATTTGATCTGGCCGGTGAGCGCGCCCTCGTCGAATGGCACGCGCACGATGATCCCGAGCGGCTTCGTTTTGGCGAGATCGAATAGAGCTTTTTCCGGGGAACGGTCGTAGATGTTGTAGATCACCTGCGCCGTTTCGAAAACCGGATCCGACAGCGCGCGCAGCGCGGTCTCGGGCGCGTGATCGTTGATCGAAATCCCCCAGTGCAAGACTTTCCCTTCCTGCTTGAGCGCCTTGATCTGTTCGAACGAGGCCGGCCAGTCCGGATCCTTGAGCCAGACGTCGTTCCACACGTGGAGCTGCTGCACGTGCAGCGCTTCCATCCGCAGGTTCTTGAGCGAGTTCTCGACACTGGAGCGGACGTACCTGGCGGGAAAAACATCACCCAGACGATAATCGGCCCGGCCGGGCCACTGCCGATTCATGGGCGGGATCTTGGTGGCCACCACGACGCGCTCGGCGCGGATATCGTCCTTGAGCGTTTCGCCGATGACCCGCTCGCTATGACCGTTGCCGTAGGCCAGCGCCGTGTCGAAAAACGTGATCCCCTGATCCACGGCTTCGCGCAGCGCCTTGCGTCCTTCGGCGTCGTCCACGCCGCGCCACATCTCGCCGCCGATGCCCCACCCGCCGAAGCCGATCTCGCTGACGCGATAGCCGGTGTTGCCGAGTGGGCGAGTCTTCACGGAGTGCCTCCAAACTGACGCGAGTATTTCACGATCAGCGACCTGGCCTGCGGCTGATCCCACTGGAAGAAGCCGTCGGCGGCGCGGCCCTCGTTGTAGACAATGAAAAAGCCGTTGCCCGCGGCACTGAGCCAGCTGAACCGCGCGTTCGCCGCCCACACCTGGGCCTGATTGCTGTATTGCACCAGTGTTTGGAACATGACGCGCGGCGTAAAGAAGTACGCGAAGCGGGTTACCACGAGCGAGCGGATGAAGTCGCCCTCATCCAGGCGTACGTCGTTGTATTCGACGGTGAGCGTTGCGGTGACGGCGCTCGAGGGGCGCGCGCCGAGCGTCGCGGCGCCGCCGCGCCTGGTGCCGTTGTAAAACTCGCCCAGGTCCGTGCGGAAGCTCAACGAGAGTGGTGCGCTCGGGTTCGTGTTGACATCGAAGGCGAACGACGTGAAGTCGTACGACCCAACGGGCAGTGTAACGCCGGGCGCGATGGTGAACGGCTGCTCGAGACCCTGATGCTCGATGTTGACCTCCGGACCAAAGCTGCCGCCGTTGGCCAGATCGAATTCGGTCAGATCGATGTGGAGGCGGCCCTCCTGCCAGAAGCCATCCAGGCCGTAATACCCGCGATAATTGACGTGCGGAATCCACTCCTTGATCCAGGGAACGCTCGGGAACCGCTGCTTCATCATCAGGCCGGCCTCGTAGTAGCGGTACCCGGCCGGCCGGTTCAGGAATCCGACCTCCGGGCTGAAGTCGCCACCGACCTGGATGTAGCGCGCGCCGTTATTCCAGCGCTGCGTCTCGTACCCGATGCGCGCGCTGTACGCAACCGCGTCGCTGTCGGGACCGGGACTCGCCGAGGCGGCGCCCCACCAGTCGATCGTCCACGGATCGCCGATACCGAGGCGGCCGTCGACCCCCACGACGCGGTTCCAGTTTTGGGACGGGGCGCTCGTTGCCACGCGCTGCACGCCGATCACCCCGACGCGCGAGCGCGTGGCGAATTCACGGCCGAGCCGCAGGACGGAATACGCCATCGGGTCCTGCGCGCCGGCGCGCTCGGTAAAGATCTGCAGGCCGCCGACCGTGAGGCCGGCCAGGCGTCCCGTGAGCCGGCCGCCCCCGATGATCGGCACCGGGCGGCCGAGGTCGTCGATGCCGATGCGGCGGGTGAAGAACAGGTCCACGGCCTGCGGTGTCCCCGCGGAAAACGTGCCTGCGTTCTCGAGGAAGAACGGCCGCTTTTCGGGAAAGAACAGCGGAAAGCGCGTGAGGTTGGTGCGGACCTCATCGACCTCGACCTGCGCGAAGTCGGTGTTGTAGGTGAGATCGAGCGTCAGGCTCTGCGTCACGCCGACCTTGAGCTCGCCGCCGAACTCGCTGCGTTCGCGCGCCTCCGGATCGAGGATGAAGTTGCGTTCGGCACCGACGAGCGCGTACGGGGTCGCCGTGAGCACGCGTCGCGACGGCACCTGCACGCCCTCGAGCGAGCCGGCACGCGAGACCTTCATCAGGCTGTATTGGCGCGGGATGAACGACCAGAACGCTTCTTCGCTCTTGCGGCGGATCGAGCGGACGAGGTTCAAGCCCCAGGTTTGCGACTTCGCCGCGCCGAAGCGCAGCGTCGTGAACGGAATACGAAACTCGGCGTACCACCCCGCTGAGTCCACCGATGTCGCGACGGTCCAGCTGGCGTCCCAGTTAAGGTTGAACCCGCCGAGCGAGCCCGCCGTGGCCCGTGCCTGGCCGGGCATCTGAATCCCCCCGCCCGCGCCCTCATTGACGACCTGTCCGTCGTATTCGATGCCCGCCGGGGTGGTCGTGAAGACGAAGCCATTCTGCCGGTCGTAGTAGGTATCGAGCAGAATGCCGAAGTAATCGTTCTTGGAGATGTCGCCGTCGCGCACGCGCTCGCCCGGCACGATCGCGCCCGCCTCGTTGTCATAGAGCCACGCACCCACGTACAGCGCCTCGCCGTCGGTGACGATGCGGACCTCGGTGCGCTCGGTGACCGGCTGGCCTTCGTGTAGCTCCCGTTGCACGAATCCGGTGATCGGCGCGACCTCGAGCCAAATGGAGTCGCGCAGCCGCCCGTCGATGACGGGCGGCGTGGTGACGGCGCGCGCCGTTGCGGATGGAGCCTGAACTGCCGACACCAGGAGAAGGACGGCGAGCATGCACCTCGAAGATAAACAAAAACGGCGGCCGTGCAGCCGCCGTCTTCGGTTCGCCGTGCGACGGCTCTTGTGGCGTCAAAACGGAATACCCGATGCGTCCGCCCGCCAACCGGCAATGAAAAAGTAGATGTTGGTCGGCGTATCCGCGCTGATCACGCCCGGGGTGCCAACGGCCGGATTTCCTCCCTGCAGTTCCCGCACCTTGGCCAGGGTCCTGGCCGCGGCGATCTCATTCCAGGCCGCCTCCTGAAACACTCGAATGTTGACCGTGTTGAACCAGCCGGCGCCTCTCGCGTCGAGGATATGGCTGTGCGAGAGCCCTGGGGCGCTGGCCAGACCGCCGACGCGGGACGCATCGATCATCGCCGGATGATTGAGGCACGGGCTTCCCCGGAGGCACGCCACCGTCGCCGGGTTCGGCTGGAAGCCCACCGCGGCAATCGCATAGATCGTCGGAATCGGACCGGACCGTGGAGTGACTTCAGGGGGTGCGCCGATCTCACAGTTCGACGATGCCCCGCTCGAGGGAGGTTGGGCGCAGAAATACGCCTTCGTGTAGTAGAGCTGAACATCTTGCCCGTCGAACCATCCGTCGATGTAGCCTTTGTCTTCGGCTTGACCGACACCGTGACTGCCGATCCCGTGATCGGCGGTCACGCTCGCCGAGAGAGGCACAACCCCGGGCATCGCGGGCTCCGAGCAACCGGCGCCCGACAGTGCCACCACCCACAGCATGGCGATTGCGATAGCCCAATCGGAACGTGGCAACGACATGGTCTCCTCCTTTGAAGGACGTATGCTCGATTCACTGGGCGTCGTTACCTACAGCGCCGCAGCTTCACGCAGCAATAGCGGAGATATGTCGGTTGTCTTAGTTTGTCTGTCCCCGTAAGAGCCTGTGGACTGAGGACTTGTCGGATGACGCAACGGCTGCG
>DASTDR010000479.1:0-9718 GCA_035710265.1 Gemmatimonadales bacterium
GGGAAATCGCCGCCGCGCGCTAATCTTGAATGAATTCCTCGAGCTGTTCGACTACAACGCCTGGGCGAACCGCACGATCTTCGACGCGGTCGCGCTCCTTCCCGACGAGCAGTATTTCCGCGACCTGAAAAGCAGCCACGGCGGTGTGCACGGCACGCTGTGCCACGTCGTGTGGGCTGAGCCGCTCTGGCTGCACCGCTGGCAGCAGAAGACGAATCCCGCCGTGGCCCAGGGGACCGACTTGAAGGCGCTCGCCGCGGTCAGATCGTGACCTTCCTGCGGCAGCTGGGAGCGCAGCCCCCGAGCACGGACTGATCCTGTATTACCGGCGGAAGGGGCGGTAAGGGGCGGACCCACTTTACTAACTGACCGTTCAGTTATTAACTTCCGGCCCTCATGCGAACCGTGACGAGACGTTCCCGACCCGCTGGCAGCGCCAAGCCCGCCACGCCGCGCTGGCGCCGCCGCAAGGACGCCCGGCCCGACGAAATCCTCAGTGCCGCGCTCGAGGTCTTTGCCGACCGGGGGTTTGCCGCCACCAAGCTCGAAGACGTAGCTCGCCGCGCCGGCGTCACCAAAGGCACGATCTACCTGTACTTCGCGAACAAGGAAGCGCTGTTCAAGGCGCTGATCCGCCAGACGATCGTTCCCGTCATCGCCAAGGGCGAAGCGGTCGCGCAGGCGTTCACCGGCAGCGCGCGCGATCTGTTCGAGCGCCTGATCCGCGAGTATTGGCGTGTGGTCGGGGAGACGGCGCTTTCGAGCATCCCCCGGCTGATGATCGCCGAAGCCGGCAACTTCCCGGAGCTGGCCCGCTTCTACTATCAGGAAGTCGTGACGCGCGGCCATCGGCTCATGGAAGGTGTGCTCGCGCGGGGCATCAAGGCGGGCGAATTCAAGAACGTCGATCTCGCCATCGCGACCAAGCTCGGCATGGCGCCGCTCCTGCATGCGGTGGTCGCGCGCAAGGCGTTCGCCGCGTACATGCCGGAAGGCTTCGACGTCCCCAGCTACCTCGACACCCACATCGAGCTCTTTCTCCATGGCATCGCACGTTCGTAACCCGATTGTCGCCGCCGCCTTTTTCGCCGCCGCGTGCGCCGTCCCGTCGCCGCTGCGGGCGCAAGAACCGCTACCGCTGCGGCTCTCATTCTCCGACGCGATTCGGCGGGTGACCGGGGACGCGCCGCCACCCATCGTCGAAATCGCCGGTCTGCGCGAGGAGCAATCCCGCGCGCAGGTCACGCAGGCGCGCTCCGGGCTCCTGCCGAGCATTGGACTCAGCGGCTCATGGGCGAACCGCACGGTCAACCCCAGGGCGGTGGGGTTCTCGTTCCCGGGCGTGCCGAACCTGATCGGCCCCTTCGATGTGGTCGACGGCCGCGTGTCGCTGCAGCAGACGATTTTCGATTTCTCGAACCTGAAGCGCGTGCGCGCGGCCAAGAGTCAAGTCACGGCCGCCACTGCTGAGGGCAACGCGACGGAAGAAGCGAGCGCCCAGAACGTGGCCGTGGCGTATGCGCGGGCCACCAGGGCGCAGGCGGTGGTCGGTGCGCGCCGCGCCGACTCGTCGCTCGCCGCCGAGCTCGTCACGCTGGCGATCGCGCAGCAGCAGGCCGGCGTCAGCGCGTCGATCGACGTGACGCGCGCCCGGGTCCAGCTGTCGGAATCCGCCGGCCGCCTGATTCTCGCGCAGAGCCAGCTCGAGCGCGCCCGGATCGACCTCGCGCGCTCGCTGGGACTCGATACCGGGGGGGGCACACCGATCGAGCTCACCGACACGCTCAGCACGGAGCTGGGCGCGGCCACGGTGCCGGCGGATCGCGCCGCCGCGATCGCGCAGGCGCTCGCGCAGCGCCCCGACCTCGCGGCCGAGCTCGCCCGCGGCACTGCGGCGCGCACGGCAGCCTCGGCGATCTCGGCGGAGCGCATGCCGCGCATCGGATTGGCGGCGGACTACGGCGTGAGCGGCAATCAGTTTCCGGATGCGGTGACGACGCGCGCCGTTGCCGTGCAGGTGACGCTGCCGGTGCTGGACGGGTGGCGCCGCGAGGGCAGGCTCGCCGAACAACAAGCGGTCGCGCGCCAATCCGACGTGCGCGCCCGGGACCTGCGGCAGCAGGTCGCGGCCGACGTGGACGGGGCGCTGCTGGACCTGCGGTCGGCGGCCGCGCAGCAGATGATCACGCGGGAGCGGCTGCGGCTCGCGACCGAAGAGGTCTCGCAGGCGCGGCAGCGGTTTGAAGCCGGCGTTGCCGGCAACATCGAAGTGATCACGGCACAAGAGTCGTTGGAACGCGCGCGCGAAGCCGACATCGATGCGCGCTTTGCCGCCCTGACGGCGCGGATTGCGCTGGCGCGCTCAGTCGGCAGCGCTCACACCCTGCATTAACGAGGAAGAAATGGCTACCACGCTGGAACCAACCGAGACCGAGACGCGGGTTCGCAGACCGTCTGCGCCCCCCCCCCGCTTCCTGCTCCCTCTCGTCCCAAACGCTCGCGGAGGCTCGTCTTTTCGATCATGAGCATCATTCTGCTGTCCCTGCTGATCCTCGGGATCCGCCGGTGGTGGTTCGGCCGCTCGCACGTCTCGACCGACAACGCCCAGGTGGACGGCCACATCATTCCCGTGCTGCCGAAGGTCGGGGGCTACGTCAACGAGGTGCGCATCGAGGAGAACCAGCTGGTGCGCGCCGGGGACACGCTCGTCGTGCTCGATGATCGCGATCTGCGCGCCCGGCTCGCGCAGACGGAAGCCGATCTCGCGGCGATTCTGGCGACCGTGAGCACCCGCACGCGCGTCGGCCAGGCGGAGGCGGCCGTGGCTCAGGCACAGGCGAATGCCACGAAGGCGCAGTCGGACCTGGCGCGGATCGAGCCGCTCGCGAACCAGAACGTCGTGAGCCAGCAGCAGCTCGATGCTGCGCGCGCCGCCGCGACGGCCGCGACGGCGCAGCTGGCCTCAGCGCAGTCGGCGCTGGTCGGCGCGGATGCCCGGGTCGCCGCGGCTCGTGCCGCGCGGGATCAGGCCGCGCTGCAGCTCTCGTACACGCGCGTGCTCGCCCCCGCCGCGGGCGTCGTGTCCAAAAAGTCGGTCGAGATCGGCCAGCTGGTGCAGCCGGGCCAGCCGCTGATGACCGTCGTGCCGCTGGATGACGTGTGGGTGACGGCGAATCTCAAGGAGACCGAGACGGCGGACGTGGACGCCGGCGACCGCGCCGACATCACCGTCGATGCCTACGAGGGCCGTCACTTCACCGGCTATGTGGAGAGCCTCGCTCCGGCCACGGGTGCCAAGTTCTCGCTGCTGCCGCCGGACAACGCCACCGGCAACTTCACGAAAGTGGTGCAGCGCATCCCCGTGCGGATCCGGCTCGATTCGGCGGCCGTCGATCCAGCGCGTCCCTTGCGCCCGGGCATGAGCGTCGTCGCGACGATCAAAACGAAATAGCATGACGGCGATCGCAATTCCGCAGGCTCCCTCGGCGGACCGGTATCGCTTCAAGTACCTGATCGCGATCACGGTTTCGATCGCGTCCGTGCTCGAGCTGCTCGACACCAGCATCGTGAACGTGGCGATCCCGCACATGATGGGAAACCTGGGCGCCACGCTCGACCAGATCGCGTGGGTGTCCACGGGCTATATCGTGGCCAACGTCATCATCCTGCCGATTACGGGATGGCTCTCGGCGTTCTTCGGCCGGCAGCGCTACTTCGCGGGCTCGATCGCGCTGTTCACCGTGGCGTCATTCATGTGCGGGAACGCGGGGTCGCTCGAGTCGCTCGTGGTGTGGCGGATCATTCAGGGACTGGGCGGCGGCGCGCTGCTTTCCACGTCCCAGGCGATTCTGTACGAAGAGTTCCCGCGCGAGGAGTACGGCACCGCGATGGCGATCTTCGGCGTCGGCGTCATGGTCGGTCCCACGCTCGGCCCGACCGTCGGCGGCTGGATCACCGACGTGTACGGCTGGCCGTGGATCTTCTATATCAACATTCCGTTCGGCATGCTGGCGCTGGCGCTGACGTTGAGTTTCATCACCGACTCGGAGCATCAGCAGCGCGCCACCAAGGTCGATTTTATCGGCCTCGGGCTCCTGGCGGTCGGAATCGGTGCGTTGCAGACGATGCTCGAGCGCGGCGAGCGGCTCGATTGGTTCTCCTCGGGTCAGGTGCGTCTGCTGGCGCTGGCGAGCGCGCTCTCATTGATCGCGTTCATCTGGCATGAGCTGCGCACCGAGCATCCCGTGGTCGATCTGCGGATTCTCAAGAGCCGCCAGCTCGCGGTTGGAGTCGTGTACGGACTGGTGCTGGGCGTCTGTCTGTACGCGACCGTCTTCGTCTTGCCGGTTTACCTCCAGAACGTCCAGAACTTCACCGCGAATCAGACGGGGCTCGTGATTCTGCCGGGCGCGCTGGCCTCGGCGTTTACGATGGCGCTCATGGGGCGGTTGCAGGGCAAGGTCGACGGCCGGCTCTTCATCGCCGCGGGGGTCGCGATCTTCGCGCTCTCGATGTGGCAGCACGCGCACTTCACGACGGAAAGCGGCATGCGCGACTTCTTCTGGCCGCTCATTTTCCGCGGCATCGGCCTCGGCTTGATCTTCGTGCCGCTCACCAATCTGGCCTTGGCCGATCTTCCGCTGTCCAAGATCCCCAACGGCACCGGCCTGTTCAATCTGATGCGCCAGCTGGGCGGGAGCGTCGGGATCGCGCTCTCGGCCACGCTGCTGCAGCGGTTCACCGCGATTCACCGCGCGGACCTGGCCGCGAGCGTGACGCCCTATGCCGAGGCGACGCGCGAGCGGATCGCGCTGATTACGCAGGCGTTGGTGGCGCGCGGCGACGTCCCGGCGATCGCGCAGACCAAGGCGATCGGATTCCTGAATGGGATCGTGACCAGGCAGGCGATGATGCTGTCGTTCGAGCAGCTGTTCCTGCTGTTCGGCGCCGCGTTCGTGCTATCGCTGCCGCTGCTCCTGTTGATGCACCGCAATAAGGGAATGTCGGGCGGAGGCGCCGCGGCTCATTAACAAGCTTCCGCCATCGCGGCGGTCACGAGCAGGGCGCGCACGATCCCCAGCGCGCCCTTTTCGTTTTCGTACCACTCCGTGGGGAGGTGCGCGTCGCCGGCACGGCCGCCGGCGCCCAGGGCGACGGCCGGGACGCCGAGGGAGATCGGCATGTTGGCGTCGGTCGAGGCGCAGGAGAGCTGGTGCTCGTGGCCGAGGGCGCGCGTCGCCGCGACGGCTGCCTGGACCAGCGGATGGCTGCGCGGCGTCAGTCCCGATGGGCGGTCCCCGACGCGCCGGACATCCGACGTCAGCGGGGCGGTTCCTGCCTGGCGCATCCGATTGGAGTCGGCCAACACCTGCTCCAGAACCTGGTGCACGGCAGCATCGAGGGACTCGAGCGCCCGTGGATCTTCGCTGCGTAAGTCCACATCGAACCAGGCCGATTGGGGAATGCAATTCAGGCTCGTACCGCCACCGAGGCCGACGATGGAGTGCGTGGTGCGTGGCGCGTGGCGGGTGGGGATGCTCGCAATGCGGTCGATTGCCCGGCCCACGGCATCCGCGGGATTCGCGACGCCGTAGGCGGCCCACGAGTGTCCGCCCGGTCCGTTGAACGTGACGCGATAGCGACGCGCGCCCAGGGCGCGATGCACGATCCGCTCGATGCCGGCGCCGTCGAGGGCGATGAAAGCAGCCGGCCGGGCGGCGAGACGGCCGGACGGTCCGAACAAATGCCTTACGCCTCGAAGGTCTCCGGAGCCTTCTTCGCCAACAGTCGCCGCGAACAGCACCGGCCGCCGAGTCTCGACCCGGGCCCTGGTGAGCGCCTCGCCCACCGTGATCAGAGCCGCGAGACCACGCGCGTTATCCGAGATGCCTGGTCCCTCGAGGCGCGGGCCTTTGCGGGAGACGGAGACGTCGAGCTCAGGACCAAACACGGTATCGAGGTGCGCGCTCAACACCACGCTCTCCGCTCCCTGCTCCCTGCTCCCTGCGCCATACCATCCCCGCACATTCCCCACCTCATCAACGTGCACGTCCGAGAGTCCAACCTCCGTGAGCATCCGGGCGACTCCGGCGGCGCGTGCCCGTTCGGAGCCAGTCGGGGCAGGGATGGCCGACAGCGACGCCTGACGAGCGAGCGTCGTTTCATCCGAGCGCTCGATGTGGTGCCGAGCCGCGCGGACGCGATCGTTGGCGAGCAGGGTCTCGATCACGGAGCCCAAGGTATGACTTTAGGGGCAGTCAAAGCAAATTCACTTGACCGAACCTAGCGGTGGGGCGACACTATTTCGCATGGAAGAGCGGCAATTGATCTACGACTGGAACAGCGCGGGCCGGAACGGCGGGTTCGACTGGACCAGCGCGCGCGTCGATCTGAATGACGAGACGTTGCGTGACGGACTGCAGTCGCCCTCGGTCAAGGATCCCTCACTCGAGGTCAAGAAGCGCCTGCTCCACATCATGGCCGACCTCGGTATCGTTGCCGCCGACATCGGGTTGCCGGGTGCGGGGCCGCGCGTGGTCGAGCAGGTGCGGGCGCTCGCCGTCGAGATTCGCGATCACAAGCTCCCGATCGCTCCGAACTGTGCGGCGCGGACGGTGATCGCGGACGTCGAGCCGATCGTCCGGATCGCCAATGAGGTCGGCATCAAGATCGAAGCCGCGACGTTCATCGGCTCCTCGCCGATCCGGCAGTACACGGAGGACTGGACGCTCGATCGCATTCTGCAGGCCACTGAGGAAGCCGTCGTGTACGCGGTGTCGCACGGACTCCCGGTCATGTACGTCACCGAAGACACGACGCGCGCCCGGCCCGAAACGCTCAAAGCGCTCTATGGCGCGGCCATCGATTGCGGGGCCACGCGCATCTGTCTCGCCGACACGGTGGGGCATGCGACGCCTGACGGCGTCAAATCATTGGTCTACTTCGTGAAGTCGGAAATCGTCAAGCACCACCCCGTCAAAATCGATTGGCATGGGCACCGCGACCGCGGCATGGGGCTGATCAACTGCCTCGCCGCGATCGAGGCGGGGGTGGACCGCGTGCATGCCACCGCGCTGGGTGTGGGTGAGCGCGTCGGCAACGCGGAGATGGATTTGCTGATCGTGAATCTCAAGTTGCTCGGCGCGCACCGGGGCGACATTCGCAAACTGCCCGAATACTGCCGGCTCGTCGCCGACGCGGTGGGGGTGCCGATTCCGGTGAATTACCCGGTGATCGGCACCGACGCGTTCCGCACCGGGACCGGCGTGCATGCGGCGGCCATCATCAAAGCAAAAAAGAAAGGGCACAATTGGCTTGCGGACCGGGTGTACAGCTCCGTGCCCGCCGAGGAATTCGGATTCGAGCAGCGAATCGACATTTCGCCCGTCTCGGGACTGTCGAACGTGAAGTACTGGCTCGAGCATCACGGCTACGACCCGAACGATGAGCGGGCCTGCCGCACGCTGTTTGAAGCGGCGAAGCGGACCGACCGGGTGCTGTCCGACGAAGAATGCCATAGGTTGCTGCGCGCATGAGCTTCCGGGACATCGAGAAGTCGTTCTTCGACCTCTACTGGCACATGGATCCGGTCGGCGCCACTCAAGCCGGCGTGCCGGGCCATGACGATCGCTACGGGCGATTCAGCCCCGGTGCGCTGGCGCCGCAGCTCGCGGCGCTCAAGTCCATTGCCGCCGCGCTGGAGGAAGTGAACGCGACCGATCTCGAGGAGGAGATCGACCGCACCGCGCTGCTGAACGAAGTCCGCGTGTCGCTGCGGCGCTACGAGAAGATCAAGCCGCAGGCCACGAACCCCGAATTCTGGCTCTCGCATCTGCTCGGCGGGCTGCACCACCTGCTGCTCTCGGCGGATCGCACTCCGGCCGAGAAGGCGCAGGCGGCGCTCGGCCGGCTCGAGGACATTCCGGCATTTCTCGACGACCTCAAGAGCACGCTCGAAGAGCCGGTCAAGGTCTTCGTCGAGACGGCGATGCGCATGACCGAGGGCGGCCGCTTACTCGTCAAAGAGCTGGCCGCGGCGCTCGGTGCGCAGTCGCCCATGCATGCCGCGCGTCTTACGGCCGCTGCCGAGGTAGCGGGCGAGGCGCTGCTGAAGTTCGACTCGAACCTCGACCGCTGGTTCGAGATGGGCAGCGATCACTTCGCGATCGGCGAGGAGACCTTCAACTTTCTGCTGCACTACCAACACGCACTGCGAGACACCGCGCCGGAGCTGTGGCGGTACGGTCTGCGTCTCAAAGAGGAGGTCGAGGCCGATCTCACGCGTCTGGCTGAGCGGCTCGACGGGAGGCCGTGGCCCGACCTCGTGGAGCAGCTGCGCTCCGACCATCCAGCGCCCGGCGAGTTGGTCGACGCGTACGCCAGGGAAATGAACCGCGCCCGCGATTTCGTGGCGGATCGGAAGCTCGCGCCGATTCCCCAGGCACCTCTGGGGGTGATCCCCACGCCCGCGTTCATGCGCCCGGTCATTCCGTACGCCGCCTACGACAGCCCCGGCGCCTACAGCCGCGATCGCACCGGCTGGTTTTATGTCACCGTGCCCGACCCACGGCTGCCCACCGCGGAGCAGGAGCAAATCCTGCGCGACCACTGCCGCTACGAGCTTGCGGCCACCGCGCTGCACGAGGGATATCCGGGACACCATCTCCAGCTCGTGATCGCGAAAGAACAGTCGTCGCACGTGCGCAAGAATCTGTGGACGCCGCTCACGGTGGAAGGATGGGCGCTGTACTGCGAAGACATGATGGGTGAGGAAGGTTTCTACGCGTCGGACGAGGAGCTGTTCTTTCAGCGCGTGCACCTGCTGTGGCGCGCGATGCGCATTCTGCTCGATGTGGGGCTGCACACCCGCGGCATGACGCGTGAGCAGGCCGTCGACCAGATGGTCAGGGAGCTGCACGTCGAGCGCGGCAACGCGGAGGCCGAGGTGCGGCGCTACTGCGCGTGGCCCGCATATCAGCTGTGCTATGCCGTGGGCCGCCGCGAGCTGCTGCGGCTGCGCGAGGATTTCCGCAAGGCGAAGGGCAATAGTTTCACGCTGCGCGCCTTCCATGACGCCGTGCTCCCGTACGGCGGCCTGCCGGTGACCCTCATTCGCTGGGGACTCGGTTTGGGTGAGTGATCGTCAGGCGCTCCCCCGTCAAGTCAAGCTGTTCGGCGCAGTTTCCCTCCTCAACGATTTCGCGAGCGAGATGGTGTATCCGCTGCTGCCCGCGTTCGTCACGAGCGTGCTCGGCGGGGGCGCGCTTGCGCTCGGCGCGCTCGACGGCGCCGCGGATGCAGCAGCGGCATTCGTAAAGCTGGTCGCCGGCCGGCTCGCCGATCGTCCCGAGCGGCGCGGTCCGTTGATCGTCGCCGGGTATTTCATCGCCGCCGCGGTGCGGCCAATCATCGCCGTGACCGCCGCCGCCTGGCAGGTGATCGGCCTGCGCGTCGTGGATCGGTTGGGCAAGGGCCTGCGCACGCCGCCGCGTGATGCGTTCATTGCCGACGTGACGCCCGAGCCGATCCGAGGCCGCGCTTTCGGTTTGCAGCGCGGGCTGGATCACGTCGGGGCGATCATCGGGCCGCTGGTGGCGTGGGTGGTGTTGAGTCGCGGTGCGGATGTCAGGACGGTGATTCTGGCCAGCCTGGTGCCGGGGATATTGGTCCTGGTGCTGGCGGTATGGGCGGTAAGGGGCGGGGGTGGCGAAGGGCGGCG
>DASTDR010000480.1:0-28537 GCA_035710265.1 Gemmatimonadales bacterium
ACGGCACCTCGAACATCGGCGCCGCCAAAACCGACTCCGCGCGCGCGCGGCTGCGCGAGACCAATCCGCACGTCGCGGTCGAGACCTTTCCCGAACGGCTCTCGTCGAACAACGCGCTCGAGATTCTGACGCAATTCGACATCATCGTGGACGGGTCGGACAATTTTCCGACGCGTTACCTGGTGAATGACGCGTGCGTGCTTTTGGGCAAGCCGAATGTCTATGGGGCCGTGTTCCGCTTCGACGGGCAGGTCTCCGTCTTTTTTGCGAAGAACGGGCCCTGTTACCGCTGCCTGTATGCCGAGCCGCCGCCGCCCGATCTCGTGCCCTCGTGCGCCGAAGGTGGCGTGCTCGGCGTACTCCCCGGCATCATTGGATCGCTCCAGGCGCTGGAGACCCTCAAGCTGATCGTTGGGGTGGGCGAGACGCTGGTCGGGCGGCTGCTGCTGTTCGATGGACGCCGAATGCAATTTCGCGAGCTCGCGCTCGAAAAAGATCCAGACTGTCCGGTGTGTGGGCCGCGGCCGTCCGTCACGTCACTCATCGACTACGAAGCGTTCTGTGGAGCGGGAGCAGGGAGCGGGGAGCAGGGCGCAGGCGTCGAAATCACGGCGCTGGAGCTCCATCGGCAGCGCGCTCACAAACCGAATCTGCTCCTGATCGATGTGCGCGAGCCGCGCGAAGCCGAAATCGCGCGCATCGAAGGTGCACAGCTCATTCCGCTGCGCGAGCTGCCGCGCGCTATTCCGCATCTTCCGCCGCAGGCGGAAATCGTGACGCTCTGTCATCACGGCCAGCGTTCGCTGAGGGCGCGCGAGCTGCTCAAAGGAGCAGGGTTCGCGAACGTGCGCAGCCTGGCCGGGGGAATCGATGCGTGGTCGAGGGAAGTCGATTCGGAAGTACCGCGGTACTGAGTGCCGAAGGGGGGACTCGAACCCCCACGGGCTTGCGCCCACTGGCTCCTGAAGCCAGCGCGTCTACCAGTTCCACCACTTCGGCGTGGGCTTTTTAAGGAGCGGGAATCTAGAACGTTGTATAACCCCAAGTCAATGCGTATCTTGCCGAAGTCATCGTGGAAAAAGTCTCGATCGCCAGGAACCCCCGTGCGCGTCACGACTACCACCTCCTGGAAACGTGGGAGGCTGGTCTCGTGCTTACCGGAACAGAGGTTAAGTCGTTGCGCGACCGCAAAGCGAGCTTGAACGAGGCGTACGCCCACGTGCGCAACGGCGAAGTCTGGCTGGAAGGGATGACGATCTCGCACTACGGGCCCGGCAGTTACAACAATCCGCCGCCCGCTCGCTCGCGCAAACTGCTCCTTCACAAGCGCGAGATCCGCAAGCTGCTCGGCGCCACGACGCAGAAGGGACTTACTGTCGTTCCGCTCGAGGTCTACTTCAAGGATGGGCTCGCCAAGGTCGCGATCGCGCTGGCCAAGGCCAAGAAAGCACATGACAAGCGCGAGGATCTGAAACGACGCGTGGCCGAGCGCGAGATGGCACGCGTTGTGAAGGGTCGACGGTCATGATGCTGCTCGTGCTCCTGGCGCTGCTGGTGCCGCAGCAGGTGCTGATCTCTACACCGCGCGGCCAGGTCAGCATTCCCGTGACGAGCGAAAGGGGAACCGCTGCGGTCGCCGGCGTACTGCTCGCCCAGCCCCTGGGGGTGTCGGTGTCACTCGACGGTTCGGCCCTGCGGGTCACGCTGCACGAGCAGCGCTTCGAGTTCGAGCTGGGATCGCCGTTCGTGCGATATGCAGGCGCCGCATATCCGCTGGTGGGCGCCCCGTACGTGGCGCGGGACACAATATTTCTCCCGCTGCAGTGGCTGTCCGGACACGTCCCGCGGCTGCTGGCGAGCCGTTACCGCTGGGACCCATGGCTCGCTCGGCTCGATGAAATCTCGCCCACGGCGTCCGTCACGGCCGCAGGATCCGCAACACCGGTCGTGACCCGTCCGGTCCCATCCGCGGCGCCTGTCCTTCCGCCCGTCGCGGCCCCGAATCCGCTGACCGGGTTGCGGATGACGCATACCGTCGTCGTCGATCCCGGCCATGGGGGTGTCGATCCCGGCAACCCCGGACTGCACTTTCCCCGCGGGCTGACTGAGAAGGACATCACACTCGGCATCGGCCGGTTGTTGCGCGCCGAGCTGCAGCGGCGCGGTCTGAGCGTCGTCCTGACGCGTTCCACCGATACGCTCATCGATCTGGCGAGCCGTCCCACATTCTGCCGGGCCGATTGCGACTTGTTCGTGAGCATCCATATCAACTCGATGCCTCCCGGCCGGCGCCAGACACAGGTGAATGGCGTCGAGACCTACTTCGTGTCGGACGCCAAGACCGAAGATCAGCAGCGCGTGGCCGAGATGGAAAACGACGCGCTCCGTTTCGAGACGGAGGCGGGCGCGAGCCAGAGCGGGAACCCGCTCGGATTCATCTTGAACGATCTCCAGCTCAACGAGTATTTGCGCGAGTCGGCACGGCTTGCCGAGCTGGTGCAGGGGAAGGTCGCCGCGATTCACCCGGGCGAAGACCGGGGCGTGCAGCAGGGACCCTTTCTCGTTCTCGCCGCGGCGCGTCGGCCCGCGATCCTGATCGAGGCGGGGTTCGCCACCAATCGCAGGGACGGCGCGTTCCTCGCATCGTCAGACGGCCAGCGAAGAATCGCGGCCGCAGTCGCCGACGGGATCGTTGCGTACCTGATCGAATTCGAGCGCAAGCTCGCCGTCGGGACCGGCCCGGGGGGCGGGGCGCGATGAGAACAATGCTGGTGTTCCTTCTGGCGATCACGAGCGGCGGGTGCGCGTATTACAACGCGATGTGGAGCGCGGAACGCTATGCCAAGGACGCGCGCCGGGCTGAACGACGCGGGCAAGTGGCCGAAGCACGCTCGCAGTGGGCGCAGGCAGCGGCGAAAGCCGAGCGCGTCGTGATCCGGCACCCTCGCAGCCGCTGGGCCGATGACGCGCTCACACTGCAGGCCGAAGGGCTCGCGCGCTCGGGCTCCTGCGACGAAGCGTCCGACGTCATCAAGCGGGTCCGCGAGATCGTCGGCGAGCGCGAGCTGCTGGAACGGGTATCGCTCGTCGATGCCGAATGCGCGCTCAGCGCCCAGCAGCCGATCCAGGCCCAGGCCGCGCTCGGCCCGGCGCTCGGATCCAGGGACGATTCCCGTCGCTCGCGCGCGGAATTGCTCGCCGGAGAGGCCGCAGCCGCGCTGCGCAATTACGACGGCGCCATCGAGTATTTCGAGCGTTCCCGGGAGACGGCCGCTCCGCCAGCCCTGGCCCGCGTCCTCATCCTCGCGGATCGGCCGGACGACGCGACCCGGGCCATCGAGTCCCTGACCGGTGCGGAGTACGCGAACGAGCGGCCTGACCTGCTGACGCGTCTCGCACTCGCGTCAGGGCCCGAGGCGGCCTCCACTGCGCTCGACCGGCTGCTCGCGCGCGGCAAGCGCATTCCGTTGCAGGAGCAGGCACGGCTTCTGATCGCCGATGGCGAGCGCCGCTTTGCGAATGGTGATTACGAGGCGGCTGCCGAACGGTACCGGCGTGCAGCGGCGGTCGCGCCGGTGGCAACGACTGAGGCGGGGCAGGCGGCGCTGGGGACGCAACGCGTCCTGTTGACCGACGTGAAGGACCGGGCAGGCTTGAAACCGATCGAAAGCGAGCTCGCGCGATTGAGCCGGGAGCCTGGCGCGGTTGCGTCGAAGCGGGTCCTCGATTTCGTGAGGCAATTGACGGTCATTCCGGAGACGCCGGCAGCCGGTTTCCGCGCTGCGGAGCTGGCGCGCGATTCCCTCAGCGCGCGAACGCTCGCGGGGTGGCTGTTTCTGGACGCGGCCGGGCGGGATACGGCGTCGATCTATGCGCCCAAGGCGCTGGTCGCCGCCATCTCGATGCTGCCCGCGCGGCGCGATTCGATCGTCAGTGTACTCGATGCGCGCTACGCCAGCTCACCGTACACCCGCGCCTTTTACGGCGAAGCCAGCGTGGCCTACGCCGCCGCAGAGGATTCGCTCGCGCGGGAGCTGGGCGTTCAGATTGCGCGCAGCACCGCGCCGCTCGCGGGCCGGCATGTCGATGTCCCGTTTCCTGGCCCGCGTGGTCCGCGCCTCGAGGATATCGAGGATGCGCGCGCCGCGGACCGGGGGCGTCCGCGTCCAGCCAACCGTCCAACTCCCCCAGCCGGTCGCGACCGGCCTCCGCCCCCGACCGGGCCTGAGCGCCCGTGACCGCGGTGCAGCTGTTCGGCACCTCGTTCCAAAATCCGATTTTGCTTGCTGCTGGAACGGCCGGTTTTGGCCGGGAGCTCGATCACGTCATTGATCTCGACCTGCTCGGGGGGATTGTGACCAAAGCCGTGACACCCGAGCCTCGGCGCGGGCACGCACCGCTGCGCGTCGCTGAATTCCGCGGCGGCATGCTCAACGCCGTGGGATTGGCGAACCCGGGTGTCGCGCACGTGGCGGAACACGAGCTCCCCTGGTTGGCGCAGCGCTTACGGCGGGCCCGGATACTCGTGAACGTCGCCGGCGCGAAGGTCACCGACTACGTGCAGGTCATCGAGCGGCTCACGCCCAACGAGGCGATCACGGCCTTCGAGATCAATGCGTCGTGCCCGAATACGAGCGCGGGAGGACTGGAGTTTGGTGCCGAGCCGGCCGGCCTGAGCGAACTCGTACGGGCGTGCCGGCGGGCGTCGACGCGCCCGCTCACCGTGAAGCTCTCCCCGGTGCTCCCGGACATCCCCGCGATGGCGCGAGTCGCGCGCGATGAAGGAGCCGAAGCGGTAACGTTAGTGAACACCATGCCGGGATTGCTCGACAAGCGACTCGGGAACGGCAGCGGTGGTCTCAGCGGCCCCGCACTGCTCCCGATCGGCGTGCTCGCGACTCGGCGGGTGCGCGAGCGCGTCCACATGCCCGTGATCGGAGTCGGGGGGGTCCGGACGGCGGCCGACGCCCGGGAGTATCTCGCGGCGGGGGCGTCGCTGGTGGCGATCGGCACGGCAGCGCTCGCCGACCCGCGAGTGCCGGCGCGGATCGCGCGCGAGTTGAGCGGTGGCTGAGCTGATCGTCGCGCTGGACCTGCCGAGCGGACGCGAAGCCACAGCGCTCGCGGGCCGGCTGGAGGGCCTCAAGTGGGTCAAGATCGGTCCCGTGCTGTTCGCGCGCGAAGGACCGGCGCTGGTTCGCGAGTTCTGCGCTCGCGGCGTGCGCGTGTTTCTCGATCTGAAATGGCACGACATACCCAACATCGTCGCGAGCGCGGTCAGCGGAGCGCGCGAGCTCGGGGTTTCGATGACGACGGTGCACACTCTGGGCGGGCGGAACATGCTTGCAGCGGCGGCGCAGGCTGCGGGGCCGGATCTCGCGGTGGTCGGCGTAACCGTCTTGACCTCTCATGACGCCGCGGAGCTCGAGCGCGTCCTGGGCCGGGGAGTCCCGGATGTCGGATTCGAGGCGGAGCGGCTCGCGCGGTCGGCGCTCCAGGCCGGTCTCCGCGGCGTCGTGGCCTCCGGCCAGGAGCTCGGATTGCTCCGCGAGGCACTTGGCGCCGATCCCTGGATCGTGGTGCCTGGGATTCGGGCACCGGGCGAAGCGGCGGGGGACCAGGTCCGGACGGTCGAACCTGCCGAGGCGGTCCGGCGGGGGGCTACGCATCTGGTCGTCGGGCGGCCGATTACGGCCGCGCACGACCCCGTCAGTGTGTACCGGCGTCTGATCGACGCGCTCGACTAAGGTGTATTAACCCTATGCGATTGTCCGTGCTGGCATTGTGCTTCGTGCTTCCGATCGCGCGCGCCGAGGCGCAAGCCACCCTGAGCGCCGCGGCCGAACGCGCCCGACAGGCGCTCTCGACCCACGACGCCCAGTCCCTGGTAGGTCAAAGCTCGAACATCGTGCTCCAGATTCCCGGGGCCGATCCGTCGTCCCCGTTAGGGCGCCCACAGGCCGTCGAGTTGCTGCGCCGCTACCTTCGCTCCGCCGAGGAGCGCGGGCTCGACGTGACGACGATCCGCGAGGTCGAGCCGGGCAGGGGTTTCATTGAGATTGCCCGCCGGTACGTGGTCGCGGGGACGACGGAGCTGCGTCGTGAAACCCTGTATCTCGGCTATCGAAAACTGGACGGCGAATGGCGTCTGGTGGAGCTTCGCAGCGCTCCGTAATTGGTTGTCAGATCGCCCCTTGCGAGAAGTTACACCCCCGTCTATTGTTCAAGACTCAGCCAGAATATTTTCACTTTTCCGGAGCAGCCTGTTGAAGGTACGTTCGAGCGTGCGCCCCATTTGCGAGCACTGCAAAGTCGTGACGCGCCGGGGCGTGATTCGCGTCATCTGCAAACGCAACCCCAAGCATAAACAGCGGCAGGGTTAGGGAGAGGCATGGCTCGTATTGCAGGCGTGGATTTGCCGCGCGACAAGAAGATTCAGTTCGCACTTCCGTACATCTACGGCATCGGTCCCAGCAACTCGGTGAAGATTCTCGCGGAGACGGGCATCAGCCCGGACGCGCGCGTGCGCGATCTGCGGGATGCCGAGGTGGCGCGGCTGCGCCAGGTGATCGAGCGGGATTACAAGGTGGAAGGCGCGCTCCGGACGGAAACCGCGATGAACATCAAACGGTTGATGGACATCGGGACGTATCGCGGAACCCGTCATCGCAAGAATCTGCCGGTGCGCGGCCAGCGCACGCACACCAACGCGCGCACCAAGAAGGGACCGCGGCGCGCCATCGCGGGCAAGAAGAAGCCCGTCTTGAAAAAGTAGAGGCACATGGCCGAGGAAAAAGCACCAGAGAAAGCACCCGAGAAAGCACCCGAAAAGCCGAAGCCGGTTCGGGCGGCAGGCGCGAAGCGCGCCAAGAAGGTCGTCGAGTCGGAAGGCGTCGCGCACATCACCGCGACGTTCAACAACACGTTGATCACGATCGCCGATCTGCAGGGCAACGCGATCACGTGGGGGTCGTCGGGCAAGGCCGGGTTCAAGGGCTCCAAGAAGTCGACGCCGTTCGCCGCCACCGTCGCCGCCGAGCAGGCCGCGCGCGAAGCGTTGAACCTGGGCGTGAAGCGCGTGCACGTGCGCGTGCAGGGTCCGGGCTCGGGACGCGAGTCGGCGATCCAGGCGCTGGCGAGCGCCGGTCTGCAGATCCGCTCGATCCGCGACGTGACACCGATTCCGCACAACGGGTGCCGGCCGCCCAAGAAGCGGCGGGTCTAGTCCATGGCACGCTACACGGGACCCGTCTGCAGGCTGTGCCGGCGCGAAGGCACGAAGCTGTTCTTGAAGGGCACGCGCTGCCTGACCGAGAAGTGCGCGGTCGAGCGTCGGGCGTACGCGCCGGGGCAGCACGGCCAGTCGACCGGCCGCCGCCGCAAGGCGTCGGAGTACGCCAAGCAGCTGCGTGAGAAGCAGAAGGTCAAGCGGATCTACGGGCTCTCGGAGCGCCAGTTCCGCAACATCTTCGAACGCGCGCTGAAGGAGCCCGGCGTCACGGGTGAGGCGCTGCTCGTCGCGCTCGAGAGCCGCCTGGACAATCTGGTGTACCGGATGGGCTTCGCGACCTCGCGCAAGCAGGCGCGCCAGCTCGTGCGGCATCGCCACATCCAGGTGAATGGCCGCGTCGTGGACAGTCCGTCCTACGTCGTGCGCCCTGGTGATGAAGTGAAGGTCGCCGACGCGAGCAAGGAGCTCGTGCAGGTGAAGGTCGCGCTCGAGCAGTTCACGCGCGGCCAGCCGGTTTCGTGGATCCAGGTGGATACTGATAAAGTGCTGGGGAGGATGACGGAGCGGCCGACCCGTGACGCCATCCCGATCGCGGCACAAGAACAGTTAATCGTCGAGCTCTATTCCAAGTGATTACCACTCTTGATTTGACGGGGTTGGTCCGGCCGCATCTGGTCGAGATGACCAAGCGCGAGGACAACCCGAATTCAGCCGAGTTCCGGCTTCAGCCGCTGGAGCGCGGGTACGGCTATACGTTGGGCAATTCGCTGCGCCGGCTGCTGCTGTCGTCGCTGCGCGGCGCCGCGGTGTGGGCGTTCCGGATCGACGGCGTCGTCCACGAGCATCAGACGATTCCGGGCGTGGTCGAAGACGTGCACCAGATCATTCAGCGGCTCAAGCAGCTGACCCTGGTGCTCGCGCCTGAAGTCGACGAGGCCGTGCTGCGCTTCAAGGTGGAGAAAGCGGGCCCCGTGTATGCGCGCGACCTCGAGCAGCACGGCTCGGTGCAGATCGTGAACCCGGACCAGCTGCTGTTCACCGTGCAGGACGACCGCGACATCGCGGGCGAGCTGTACGTGAATAAGGGCCGCGGATACGTCGAGGCCGAGCAGCATCCCGTGGATCGCACGCTGGCGGTCGACGTCGTGCGCGTGGACTCGATCTACAATCCCGTCCGACGCGCGAACTTCACGGTCGCCGAGACGCGCGTCGGCCAGCGGACCGACTACGACCGGCTCACGCTCACCGTCGAGACCAACGGCACGATTTCGCCCGAGGACGCGGTCGCGTACGCCGCGGCGCTCGCGCAGGAGCACTTCCGCTTCTTCGTCGACTTCGGCAAGGTGCCGATCGTCTCCACCGAGACCGGTGGCCCCGGCAACGGCGGCTCCGAGGGCGGCCGGCTGCGCGACGTGCTGAGCCGCGCGATCGACGACGCCGGGCTGTCGGTGCGGTCCGTGAACTCGCTGAAGAATTCCAACATCCGCACCCTGGGCGACCTCGTCCGCTACAAAGAGGACGACCTGCTCAAGGTCAAGAATGTCGGCGAGAAGGCGCTGGGCGAAATCGCCGAGCTGCTCCGGCGCGAGGGACTGAATTTCGGGATGCAGCTCGAGGAGACGCCGGGCGGCGACCTGCGGATCATCGATGAGGGCGTCATCCCCCAGGCCCAGCTGACCGGGGGCGAGGAAGAGTAATGCGTCACCGTGCCAAAGGCCGACAGCTCTCGCGCACGGCCAGCCACAAGAAGGCGACGATGAACAATCTCGCCACGAACCTGTTCAAGCACGGCGGGATTCAGACCACCGAGGCCAAGGCGAAGGAGCTGCGGCCGTTCGCCGAGCGGCTGATCACGCTCGCGCGCCGCGGTGATCTGCACGCGCGCCGCCTGGTCGAGCGCCGGCTCAAGGACAAGGCGGTCACCACGAAACTGTTCGCCGAAATCGGCAAGCGATTCGCCGCGCGGCCGGGGGGCTACACGCGCATCGTCAAGCTCGGCCATCGCGTAGGCGACGGCGCCGACGTGGCCCGGATCGAACTCCTGAGTGAGTAATCCGGGGCCGGCGAGGCGGGAAACGAAAAAGGGACCCCAGTGGGGTCCCTTTTTTCTTGCGTCGCACGGAGTCTTACGACGCTTTCGCGATCTTATTCGACTTGATGCACTGCGTGCACACGCGAATCCGGCGCACGGCGCCGTTCACGACGACGCGCGCGCGCTGTAGGTTGGGGTACCAGCGACGGTTCGTCTTGTTGTTGGCGTGGCTGACGTTGTGTCCCGTGATGGGACCCTTGCCACAGACTTCACACACTCGAGCCATGGATCGTCCGACACAATGAGTTCGAAAGGCGCCGAAAAGAGGCCTAAACCTAAACAGGGCACCCAGGAGCGGCAACCCCGCCGGTCCGGGAAAGCCCGCACGGCCGTGATTACCGGCGTGACGGGCCAGGACGGATCCTATCTGGCCGAGCTCCTGCTCGAGAAGGGCTATGAGGTCATCGGGATCGTGCGCCGGACCTCGCACGACTCCTACGAGCGCATCGGGCACCTGCTCGACCGCGTCCAGATCGTGGCAGCCGATCTGCTCGACCAGCACTCGCTCACGATGGTGATTCGCGATGCCAAACCGGACGAAGTGTACAACCTGGCCGCCCAAAGCTTCGTTCCCACATCCTGGAATCAGCCGGTCCTCACGGGCGAGTTCACCGCGCTCGGCGTCACGCGCCTGCTCGAAGCGATCCGGCTCGCCCACCCGGAGGCGCGGTTCTACCAGGCCAGCTCGTCGGAGATGTTCGGGAAGGCGGTCGAGACCCCGCAGCGGGAGTCCACCCCGTTCTACCCGCGCTCGCCCTACGGCGTCGCCAAGGTGTACGGCCACTGGATCACGGTGAACTACCGCGAATCGTACGGCATGTTCGCGGTCAGCGGCATTCTCTTCAATCACGAATCACCGCGCCGGGGACTCGAGTTCGTCACGCGCAAAGTCACCGATGCCGTCGCCCGCATCAAGCTCGGGAAGGCCAACGAGCTCCGCCTGGGAAATCTGGATTCGGCGCGCGACTGGGGATTCGCGGGCGACTACGTGGACGCGATGTGGCGGATGCTGCAGCAGAAGCAGCCGAACGACTACGTCATCGGCACCGGTGAGAAACACTCGGTGCGCGATCTGTGCGCGGCCGCCTTCAGCCATGTCGGGCTCGACTGGAAGAAATACGTGAAGGTCGATCCGCGCTTCGTGCGGCCGGCCGAAGTGGACGTGTTGCTCGCCGATGCGAGCCGCGCCCGCCAGGAGCTCGGGTGGAAGCCGAAGGTCGATTTCCAGCAGCTCGTGCAGATGATGGTCGACGCGGATCTGGCGCGTCTCGCGTGAAGGTGCTCGTGACGGGCGCCAACGGCTTCGTGGGGCGCACGGTCGTGAAGCGCCTCCTGGCCGAGGGTGATAGCGTGATCGCCGCCGTCGGCCCCGGCGCGCCCGTGGCGCCTCCCGGCGGCGGCGTGCACACCGTGTCGTTGGACGTCGCCAACGAGGTGTCGCTGCGTGCCAGCCTTGCGACGCCGGTGGATGCGGTTATTCATCTCGCAGCCGTGGCATTGAGCCGAGCCGCCGATCGCGATCCCGAGCTCGCGTGGCGTGTCAACGCCGAAGGAACCGCCAAACTCTCAGCGGCGCTGGCGAATGCGGCAGCGCGCTGGGGGACGGAGCCAACCTTCGTGCTCGCGTCGACCGCGGACGTGTACGCGTGGCAGAAACGGCCTATTAAGGAAGAGGACGCCATCCAGCCGACCACGGCCTACGGCTGGAGCAAGCTGGGAGCCGAGCTGGCGGCGCAGCAGGTGGCGCGGTGCACGAGCGTCAAGGTGATCATCGCCAGACCCTTTCCGCACTCGGGCGGCGGCCAGGACGAGAACTTCTGGATCCCGGCTCGCGGCAAGCTGTTGCGGCACGTCAAGCAGAGCGGGGGGATCGTCGTTCCGGTGGGTGACTTGACGGCGGTGCGCGACTACCTGCATGTGGACGATGTGGCGAACGCGTATGCCCTCCTGCTGAAGCGCGGAACACCGGGGGAGGTGTACAACATCGCCACCGGGCGGGAGGTTACGCTGGACGAAATCCACACGCGGCTGGAGGGCCTATTGGGGTTCACGCCTAAGCGCGAGATCGACGGCAGCCAGATCCGGCGCGAAGCCCGGCCCTATCTGGTCGGTGATGCTACGAAACTGCGGTCGGCGACGGGCTGGGAGCCGCGCCGCTCGCTCGACGATATCCTGCGGGACGTGCTGAATGCCCAAAAGAACTGACCTCGATCGCATCCTGCTGATCGGCTCGGGACCGATTGTCATCGGCCAGGGCGCGGAGTTCGACTATTCGGGCACCCAGGCGGTGAAGGCGCTCAAGGAAGAGGGCTATTTCGTCATCCTCGTGAATTCGAATCCGGCGACGATCATGACCGATCCGGAGCTCGCCGATCGCACCTACATCGAGCCCGTGACCCCCGACTGGGTGCGCAAGGTGATCGAGCGTGAGAAGCCCGACGCGCTGCTTCCCACGATGGGCGGCCAGACCGCCCTGAACGTCGCGATGGCGCTCGCGAACGACGGCACACTCAAGAAGCACAACGTCGAGCTGATCGGCGCGAATGCCCGCGCGATCAAGATGGCCGAGGACCGGGCGGAGTTCAGCGCCGCGATGCGGCGCATCGGGCTCGCGACGCCGGCGGGACATACAGTGAGCTCGGTAAAGGAAGCGCTCGAGGCGGTACAGGAATCCGGGTACCCCGCGATCATCCGGCCCTCGTTCACGCTGGGCGGCACCGGTGGCGGCGTCGCGTACAACCGGGCCGAGTTCGAGGAGATGGTCGAGCGGGCGCTCGAGCTGTCGCCCGTGCACTCGACACTGATCGAGCGCAGCGTGCTCGGGTGGAAAGAATTCGAGCTCGAGGTCATGCGCGACGGCCGCGACAACGTCGTGATCGTGTGCTCGATCGAGAACCTCGACCCCATGGGTGTGCATACGGGCGATTCGATCACGGTCGCGCCCGCCATGACGCTCACCGATCGCGAGTATCAGCGCATGCGCGACGCGGCCATCGCGATCATCCGCGAGATCGGCGTGGAGGCGGGCGGGTGCAACATTCAGTTCGCCGTGAACCCGGCCGACGGCGAGATGCTCGTGATCGAGATGAACCCGCGCGTCTCGCGCTCGTCCGCACTGGCCTCCAAGGCGACCGGTTTCCCGATCGCGCGCATCGGTACCAAGCTCGCCGTCGGCTACACGCTCGACGAGCTGCCCAACGACATCACCAAGACCACGCCCGCCTCTTTCGAGCCCGTGCTCGATTACGTCGTGGTGAAGGTGCCGCGGTTTGCGTTCGAGAAATTCCCGCGCGCCGACTTCCGGTTGACCACGCAGATGAAGTCGGTGGGTGAGACCATGGCGATCGGACGGACGTTCAAGGAAGCGTTCCAGAAGGGACTGCGCGGGCTCGAGATCGGGCGGCCCGGGTGGGCGACGGCTGCCACGCTCGCGGACGACCGGCTCACCAGCGACTCACCGGAAGACATCCGTGTCGCGCTGCGCACGCCCACCCCGGAACGGATCTTTCAGATCAAGCATGCCCTGCTCGCCGGGCTCAGCGTCGAGGAGATTGCGCACGCGTCCGGGATCGATCCCTGGTTTCTCTACCAGCTCCAGGAGCTCGTCGCTGCCGAGCGGGAGTTCCGCGTGCTCCCGAGCGTCACGGCGCCGGATGTGCGGCGCATGAAACGGCTCGGGTTCTCCGACCGCCAGCTCGCGGTGCTTCGCGACACCACCGAAACGGCGATCCGCGAGCAGCGCTGGGGTTTCGGGATTCATCCGGCATTCAAGACCGTGGACACCTGCGCCGGCGAATTCCCGTCGTCCACGCCCTATCTCTATTCGTCCTACGACACCGAAAACGAGTCAGAGCCGCTCGGCGACCAGGGCATCGTCGTTCTGGGGAGCGGGCCCAACCGGATCGGCCAAGGCGTCGAGTTCGATTATTGCTGCGTGCGCGCGGCGCTCGCGTTCCGCGAGCTCGGGTTCAAGACCATCATGATCAACTCGAACCCGGAGACGGTGTCGACCGATTTCGACATCTCCGACAAGCTGTACTTCGAGCCGCTCACGTTCGAAGACGTGCTGGAGATCGTCCGCTGGGAGCGCCCCAAGGGCGTCGTCGTGCAGTTCGGCGGCCAGACGCCGCTGCAGCTGACCAAACCGCTCGCAGCCGCCGGCGTGCCGATTCTCGGAACATTGCCCGACGCGATCGATATCGCCGAAGACCGGGAGCGGTTCGAGGAGCTCGCCGACAAGCTCGGCGTGATGCAGCCCCCCAACGGCATTGCCCGATCGGTCGACGAGGCCGTGGCCGTCGCCCAGCGGATCGGGTATCCGGTGTTGGTCCGGCCCTCATACGTCCTCGGGGGACGGGCGATGGAGATCGTGTACGACGACGGCTCGCTGCGCGAGTACTTCGTCAAAGCCGCGCTGGTGGCGCCGGAGCATCCGGTCCTGATCGATCGTTTTTTGGAAGACGCGTTCGAGGCCGATGTCGACGCGATCGCCGACGGTACGCGCTGCGTGATCGGCGGGGTCATGCAGCACA
Organism: Gemmatimonadales bacterium; assembly: GCA_035710265.1. Classification (GTDB taxonomy): domain Bacteria; phylum Gemmatimonadota; class Gemmatimonadetes; order Gemmatimonadales; family GWC2-71-9; genus 20CM-2-65-7. The sequence continues at coordinate 13,856 of DASTDR010000480.1, forward strand.
TCGAGGACGCGGGTGTGCACTCGGGTGACTCGGCGTGCGTGCTGCCGCCCTACCTGATCGGCGACCGGCAGGTCGAGGAGATGCGCCGGCATACCCAGGCCTTTGCCAAGGCCCTGGGAGTCATCGGCCTGCTCAACGTCCAGTATGCCATCAAGGGCGGCGTGGTCTACGTGCTGGAGGTCAATCCCCGGGCGTCCCGGACCGTGCCGTTTGTGAGCAAGGCCACAGGCGTTCCGCTCGCCAAGCTGGCGGCGGCGGTCATAGTCGGACGGACACTGGACGATTTGGGTGTTCCCGATGAGCTTCCCGTCGCCGGGGTGGCCGTTAAGGAGGCGGTGTTCCCCTTCACCAAACTGCCCGGCGTAGATACAGTGTTGGGTCCGGAAATGCGGTCCACCGGGGAAGCGATGGGTCTGGCGGACAGCTTTGGGATGGCGTTCGCCAAAGCGCAGATCGCGGCCGAAGGGAGCTTGCCGCTCAACGGCACGATCTTCGTGACCGTGAACGATCACGACAAGCCGACCGTGCTGCCGATCGCGCGCCGGTTTCACGAGCTGGGATTTCGCATCCTGGCGACCGAAGGCACGCAACGGTACCTGCGGGGCCGCGGGGTGCCGGCGGAGCGGGTGATGACGGTGCACGAGGGGCGGCCCAACGCGATCGACCTGATCGTGTCGGGTGAAATCCACCTGCTGATCAACACGCCTCTCGGGAAGTTCACGCAGGTGGACGACTACGCCATCCGGCGTGCCGCGCTGGTGCACCGGGTGCCGTACACGACGACCATGTCCGCGGCGAGTGCCGCGTGCGATGCGATCATTGCGCTCCGCAGCCGGACCGGGAGCGTCAGGAGCCTACAGGAATGGCACGAAAGAGCGAACGGCGAAAAGTCGCCGACCGGCGGGCCACAGATCGCGGCAGCAAGCGCGTAGCGAAGCCTGCCGCCAAAGCCCCCAAGGCCGCGAAGGCCCCGGAGCCGCCGCCTCAACCCAAGATCAAGTTCCGCGGGAAGCTGCTCGAGCACGAGCCGCTGGGGCGTTACACCACGTGGCGTATCGGCGGACCGGCGCGGTATCTCGTGCTGCCCGCCGAACCCGAAGACGTCGCGCGAGCGCTGGAGCTGGCGCAGGAGCGCGGGCTGCCGTGGGTCGTGCTCGGCCTGGGCTCGAACGTGCTCGTGAAGGACGGCGGATTCCCCGGGGTGGTGATCCGGCTGGGGAAGGGCATGGACCGTTTTGAAATGAAGGGCGCGACCGCGATCGTTGGCGCCGGCATGCCGACACCGATTCTCGCGCGCCGCACCGCCGAGGCGGGCTTTGTGGGGGTCGAGCGCTTCGTCGGCATTCCCGGCACGGTAGGCGGCGGCATCTACATGAACGCCGGGTGCCACGGCGCGGAATTCGCCGAGATCGTCACGGAAGTGACGGTGATGGATGCCAAGGGCAAGGTCAAGCAGCTCGCCCGCAAGCAGATCTCGTTCAAGTACCGCTCGAGCAATATCGACGGCGTCGTCCTCGAAGCGAAGCTGGGTTTGGGCGAGGAGTCACCGGCCAAGTTGAAGGAGCTGCAGGCCAAACTGTTCCGCTGGCGCAAGGCGGGGACGCCGTTCGATCAGCCCTGCTGCGGCTCGACGTTCACCAACCCCAGCGGCAGCGCCAAGACTGCGGGAATGCTGATCGACGAATGCGGGCTGAAAGGATTCACGATCGGCGGGGCGCAGGTATCCACCATGCATGCGAACTACATCATCAACAAGGGCAACGCCACCGCCAGCGACGTCCTCAAGGTCATCGATCATGTTCGCAAGACCGTCGCCAAAAAGACCGGCGTCACTCTGGAGCTCGAGTGCAAGATCATCGGAGTGTAGGCTACTTCGCACACGAATCCAGTTACGTCGACGACGGCGCGGTCATCGGGAACGGCACCAAGATCTGGCATTTCTCCCATGTGATGCCGGGCGCCGTCATCGGTGAGCGCTGCAATCTCGGCCAAAATGTCGTCGTGATGCCGGGCACGAAAATCGGGAACAACGTCAAGATCCAGAACAACGTCTCGATCTACGAGGGGGTCGAGCTGGAGGACGACGTGTTCTGCGGTCCTTCCTGCGTCTTCACCAACGTGATGAATCCGCGCAGTCATGTGTCCCGCAAGCACGAGTACCGCCGGACGCTCGTGAGGCGCGGCGGCTCGATCGGCGCGAACGCGACCATCGTGTGCGGCGTGACGCTCGGGGAGTACGCGTTCATCGGCGCCGGCGCCGTCGTCACGTCGGATGTGCCCGCGTACGGGCTCATGGTCGGCGTCCCGGCGCGGCGCGTGGGGTGGATGTGCCAGTGCGGGGAGCGGCTCCACGTCGCCGCGGGGCGCGCGGCGTGCGGCGCCTGCGGGGCCACCTATGACGAGTCCGGCGGCACCTTGCGTCAGACCAAGTCCGCGAAAGCACGGGCCTCATGACCGTTCCGATGCTGGATTTGGTCGCGCAATACAAGACCATCAAAGCCGAAGTCCTCGCGGCGATGATGCCGGTCATCGAGTCCCAGCAGTTCATCATGGGGGCGTCGGTGCCCCAGCTCGAGGCCGAAGTCGCCAAGCTGTCGCACGCCAAACACGGGATCGGCTGCGCCAGCGGAACCGACGCGCTGCTGCTGCCGCTCAAGGCGTTGAACCTGAAGCCGGGTGACGAGGTCATCACGACGCCGTTCACCTTCTTCGCGACCGCCGGAACGATTCACAACGCAGGCGGCACCCCGGTGTTCGTCGACATCCAGCCCGACACGTTCAACATCGACCCCGCCGCCGTGAAGCGGGCCATCACCCCCCGGACGCGCGCGATCATGCCGGTCCACCTGTACGGGCAGATGGCCGACATGCTCGAGCTGATGCAAATCGGGCGATCGAGCGGGATCCAGGTTATCGAGGACGCCGCTCAGGCCATCGGTGCCCGACGAAAGATCGACGGCGAATGGCGCGTCGCCGGTGAGCTTGGCTGGGCTGCCGGGTATTCGTTCTTCCCGAGCAAGAACCTCGGCGCATGGGGCGACGGCGGGATGATGGTCACCTCCGACGACGCCGCGGCCGACCGGCTCCGCAGACTGCGGCTGCACGGCGGCGCCAAGCAGTACCATCATGACGAAGTCGGGACCAACTCGCGGCTCGACACGCTGCAAGCCGCTGTCCTGCTGGCCAAGCTGCCGCACCTGGCGCAGTGGTCGGCCAAGCGGCGCGAGCATGCGGCGTACTACACGAACGCGTTCGCGGGCATCCCCCAGGTCAAGCCGCCGTACATCGACCCGGCGAACGAGCACATCTTTCATCAATACACGCTGCGCGCCGAGCGCCGGGACGAGCTTCAGGCGCAGCTCAAGAAGGAAGGGATCGGTCACGCCGTGTACTATCCGATCCCGCTGCACCGCCAGCCGTGTTTTGCGCATCTGGGATACAAGGACGGGAGCCTGCCCCGGGCGGAGCGGGCGTCGCGGGAGGCGATCTCGCTTCCGATCTATCCGGAGCTGACACTCGACCAGCTCGACCGGGTCATCGATACGATCCACGGATTCTATCGGTGACGCGCCTGAAAGTCGGGGTCATCGGAGCCGGCGCGTGGGGCCGCAACCACGTCCGGACCGTCGCCGGGCTGGCTGAAGCCGAGCTGGCGGCGGTCTGCGATACGGATGCCAAGATTCGGGACCGGGTCGCGCGCCAGTATCCGACTGCGCTGGTGACGGCCGACGTCCCGGCGCTCCTCGGCGTGGTCGATGCGGTGATCGTCGCCTCCCCCGCGGCGACCCATGCCGCGCTGGCGCGGCAGGCCATTGAAGCGGGCAAGCCGGTCCTGGTCGAGAAACCATTCGCTCTGAGCGCCCGGGACGCCGAATCCGTGGCCCAGGCGGGGGCGAACCGGGGGGTGCCCGTCCTGGCGGGCCACCTGCTCGTGTATCATCCCGCTGTCGAACTGCTGGGGCAGATGGTGCAGCAGGGGGATCTGGGCAGGCTCTTTTACCTCTACAGCCTCCGGGTGAACCTGGGGCAGGTGCGCAAGGACGAGAACGCCCTGTGGAGTTTTGGACCGCATGACGTGTCAGTGGCACTTTACTTGCTTGGTGAGCCGCCAGTACGGGTCGCTGCGCACGGGAAAAGTTATCTGCAACCCGCGATCGAAGACGTCGTGTTTCTGACGATGGAGTTCGCGAGCGGGGTGCTGGCGCACGTTCAGATGTCCTGGCTCGATCCCCATAAAGGGCGGAAACTCACCGTGGTGGGCGCCAAGAAGATGGTGGTATTTGACGACATGGAGCCGCGCGAGAAGCTGCGCATCTACGATAAAGGCGTGGATCGCCCGCCGGAGTACGGCTCGTTCGGCGAGAGCTTGGCAATTCGTGAAGGCGACATCTTTATTCCTCGTATCCCGGCCGTGGAACCGCTCGCGGCCGAGTTGACGCATTTCGTTCGTGCCGCGCAGGGCCGTGAGAAGCCCCGCGCGAGCGCCGAGGACGGCGTGCGCGTCGTCCGCGTATTGGAGGCTGCTTCGCGCTCGCTGGCGCGCGGCGGCGCTCCGGAGGCTCCATGACTGCGACTGTAGCTGCACCCACAATGGTCGAAACGCTGCTCACCAAAGCCAAGGACCGGACCGCCGTGTTCGGTGTCGTCGGCCTCGGCTACGTCGGTCTCCCGCTGGCGATCGAGATCGTTCGCGCCGGGTACCGGGTGATCGGGTTCGACGTCAATCCCCGCGTGGTCGACCTGTTGAACAGCGGCCACTCGCACATTCAGGACGTCCCGGGCGCCACGGTCGCCGACGCCGTGCAAGCCAAGAAGTTCTCGGCGACCACCGACCTGGCGCGGCTCACGGAGCCGGATGTCATTTCGATCAGCGTGCCGACGCCGCTCTCGAAGACCAAGGACCCCGACGTCAGCTACGTGCTGGCGGCGACGGAGTCCGTGAAGCGCGCGCTGCGCAAGGGGCAGCTCGTCGTGCTCGAGTCGACGACGTATCCCGGCACGACGCGCGAGCTGATGCTGCCCGCGCTGGCGTCGACCGGCCTGAAGGTCGGCGATGATTTCTTCCTGGCGTTCTCACCCGAGCGCGTCGATCCCGGCAATGAGCGCTTCCATACACGTAACACGCCGAAGGTCGTGGGCGGGATCACGCCCAATTGCCTCAAGGTGGCGCTCGCGCTCTATCAGCCGGCGATCGAGACGCTGGTCCCGGTGTCGTCGCCCGAGGCGGCCGAGCTCGTGAAGATTCTCGAGAACACGTTCCGCAGCGTGAACATCGGTCTCGTGAACGAGATGGCGATTGTGTGTGACAAGCTGGGTGTCGACGTGTGGGAAGTCATCGAGGCGGCGTCCACCAAGCCGTTCGGGTTCATGAAGTTCACGCCGGGTCCCGGTGTCGGCGGGCACTGCATTCCGCTCGATCCGCACTATCTCGCCTGGAAGATGCGCACGCTCAACTACAAGACACGCTTCATCGAGCTGGCCGGCGAGCTGAATGCCGAGATGCCGGTGTTCTGGGTCGGCAAAGTGGTCGACGCTCTCAACGAGCAGGGGAAGGCCGTGCGCGGGAGCAAGGTGCTGCTGCTCGGCGTCGCGTACAAGAAGAACATCGACGACATTCGCGAGAGTCCCGCGCTCGACGTGATCCGGCTGCTGCAGCAGCGCGGCGCGCAGGTGTCGTATCACGATCCGCACGTCGCGACGATCGAGGAGGATCACATCACGATGAGCTCCGTGCCGCTCAGCGCCGAGACGTTGCGCGCTGCCGACTGCGTCATGGTGATCACCGATCACCGCGCGGTCGACTACACGCTGGTGAAGCGGCACGCGCGCGCCACGGTCGACACGCGCCACATCCTGTCGCGGGAGCCGAAGAGCGGAGCGCGCGAGTGAAGGTCGCCGTCGTCGGCACCGGGTACGTCGGCTTGGTCGTCGGCGCGTGCCTCGCGGAGACGGGCAATGATGTGGTCTGCGCCGACGTCGACGCGTCCAAGATCGGCTCGCTCAAGCAGAACAAGCTGCCCATCTACGAGCCGGGCCTGGAGCCGATGGTCGTCAAGAACCAGCGCGATGGCCGGCTGACGTTCACCACGGACGTCGCCCAGGCCGTCGAGCGCTCGGAAGTCATCTTCATCGCCGTGGGGACGCCGCCGGATGAGGACGGCTCCGCCGATCTCCAGCACGTGCTCGACGTGGCGCGCACGATCGGCGACCACATGAACGCGCCCAAGCTCGTCGTCACGAAGAGCACGGTACCGGTCGGTACGGCCGAAAAGGTCCGCGCCGAGATTGCCAAGCGCACCCGCACGCCGTTCCACGTGTGCTCGAATCCCGAGTTCCTGAAGGAAGGCGCGGCGGTCGAAGACTTCATGAAGCCCGACCGCGTGGTCGTGGGCGTGGATTCCGACGACGCGGCCAAAGTGATCGAAGAGCTGTACGCACCCTTCGTGCGGACCGGCAATCCGCTCATCGTCATGGACATCCCGTCGGCGGAGATGACGAAATACGCCGCGAACGCGATGCTCGCGACGCGGATCTCGTTCATGAACCAGATGGCGCGGCTGTGCGAGGCGGTCGGCGCCAACGTCACGCACGTGCGGCGCGGCATCGGCAGCGACCGGCGCATCGGCCAGGCGTTCCTGTTCCCGGGACCAGGGTACGGCGGCTCGTGTTTCCCCAAGGACGTCAAGGCGTTGATCCGAACGGCGCGCGAGAAAGAAGTCCCGTTCGACATCATGAAGGCCGTCGAGACCGCCAACGACGCGCAAAAGACCGTGCTGTTCGAGAAACTGCGGCGCCATCTCGGCACGCTGAAAGACAAGACCGTGGCGGTCTGGGGGCTCGCGTTCAAGGCCGAAACGGACGACGTGCGCGAGAGTCCGGCGCTGGTGCTGGTGGAGGCCCTGCTGTGCGAGGGGGTGCACGTTCACGTGCACGACCCCGCCGCGATGAAAACGGCGGCGCGTCACCTGGGATCCCGGGTGAAATATGCCCCGCATGCCTACGACGCACTCGCGGGTGCGGACGCGCTGGCAATCGTAACGGAATGGCTGGAGTATCGGACTCCGGATTTTGCGCGGATCAAACAGTCGCTCAAGCAGCCGCTCATCGTCGACGGCCGCAACCTGTACGACCCCGTCAAACTCGGCCGGCTCGGCTTCACCTACGATAGCATCGGCCGTCCGCTCGGATGCGCGTCCTCGTAACGGGCGCCGCCGGTTTTCTCGGTTCACATCTCGTCGACAAGTTCCTGGGCCTCGGCTACGAGGTGCTGGGGATGGACAATCACATCACCGGCAACCCGGCGAATCTCGAGCATCTCGGCGACCATCCGGGGTTCCGGTTCGCGAATCAGGACGTCACCCGCTACATCGAAGTGGAAGGCCCGGTCGACGGGGTGCTCCACTTCGCCAGCCCGGCGAGTCCGGTCGACTATCTGGAGCTCCCGATCCAGACGCTGAAGGTGGGCGCGCTGGGGACGCACAAGGCGCTGGGGCTCGCGCTCGCGAAGCAATCCCGGTTTTTGCTCGCATCGACCTCCGAAGTGTACGGCGACCCGCTCGTCCATCCGCAACCGGAGACCTACTGGGGGAACGTGAATCCCGTCGGGCCGCGAGGGGTCTACGACGAAGCGAAGCGGTTCGCGGAAGCGCTCACGATGGCCTACCACCGCTACCACAACCTCGACACGCGCATCGTGCGCATCTTCAACACCTACGGCCCGCGGATGCGTCCGAACGACGGGCGCGTGGTCTCGAACTTCATCGTGCAGGCGCTGCGGGGCGAGCCGCTGACGGTGTACGGCGACGGGTCGCAGACCCGCTCGTTCTGCTACGTGGATGACTTGATCGAAGGCATCGTGCGGCTGTTCGAGCGCGGGACGTCCGAGCCCACCAACGTCGGTAATCCGCACGAGTTCACCGTGGCCCAGCTCGCGCAGAAGGTGCTGGCCCTCACCGGAAGCAAGAGCCAAATCGTGGAAAAGCCGCTCCCGATCGACGACCCGCAGGTGCGCCAACCCGACATTACGTACGCACGGTCCACGCTGGACTGGGAGCCGACAGTCAGTCTCGACGACGGACTGCGGCGGACGATCGAATACTTTCGCGGAGTCGTCGCGCGTGAAGGAGCCGCAGCCAAGTGAGTCCCAAGCCGCACTATCTCGTCACCGGCGCCGCCGGATTCATCGGGTCGCATCTCAGTGAGGTGCTGATCCAGCGCGGCGCCACCGTCACCGGCGTTGACAACTTCGATCCGTTCTACGCGCGGCAGGTGAAGGAGCGGAATCTGTCGGGCTTGCAGAAGCTCGCGGGGTTTCAGTTCGTCGAGGCCGATGTCGCGCGGGACCCGCTGCCGCTCGATGCGGTCGAGGCGGTCATCCATCTCGCCGCCAAACCGGGCGTCCGGCCGTCGCTGGAGGACCCGGCTGCCTACATGGAGGCCAATGTCACCGCCACGGCACGCCTGATCGACGCCGCGCGGCGGCTCGGCATCACGCGGATCGTGTTCGGCTCGTCCTCGTCGGTGTATGGCAACGCGACCCCCGCGCCATTTGCCGAAGACAAGCCCGCGGTCTCGCCCATCTCGCCCTATGCCGCCAGCAAGCGGGCAGGCGAGCTGCTGGCGCACGCGTTCGGCCACCTCTACCCGCTCAAGATCATCTGCCTGCGGTTCTTTACGGTGTACGGCCCGCGCCAGCGTCCCGATCTGGCGATCCACAAGTTCACCGACCTGATTGCCCGGGGACATCCGATCCGCATGCACGGGGATGGGTCGAGCGAGCGCGACTATACCTATATTACCGACTGCCTGGACGGCATTCTCGCGGCCCTGGAATGGACGGCAACCGCCGCGCCGGGCACCGTGGAGACCGTCAATCTCGGTGGTGGCGAGCGCGTGCGGCTCGACCGGCTCATCGCGCTGATCGCCAAGACGCTGGGGCAGGAGGCCCGTATCGAGCGCCATCCCGACCAGCCCGGCGATGTCCGGCTGACGGATGCCGACCTCGCGCACGCCGGCCGCGTGCTCGGCTTCAAGCCCCGCGTCGGGATCGAAGAGGGCATCCGCAAATTCGTGGATTGGTACGAGGAGGTTCATGGACGTCAGTCCAGAGCATCTGGTCGAGCAGGCTAACGAACGGTTCCAGCTGCAGGACTACTACGGCGCGATTCATCTCCTCGAAGAGGTGGTGGCGACGGGCCGCGCGTTTGCCGATGCACACCACCTGCTCGGCCTCTCGTACTCGCTCGCCGGCCAGCCGGACAAGGCGCTCGAGCAGCTCGATAAAGCGCTCGCGCTGAATCCCAACTACATCGAAGCGCTGATTCATCGCGCGCTCGTGCTCAACGAGCTGGGGCGCGAAGAAGAGGCGAATGCGGTGCTGCGCCGCGCGCGCAAGGTCAGCTCCGAGCGCCGCGAAGGATTTCACGGGCACATCGCGGCCAAGCTCGCGAATCAGCACGCCGCGATGGGAAACGCGTACTACGAGGCCGGTGGATTGAGCGAAGCGATCGCGCAGTATGAGACGGCGCTGAAGCTCGGTCCGGCGTTTCACGATTTGCGCTACAAGCTCGGCCGCATGCTGCTCGAGGCGGGCCGCGCGCTCGATGCGCACGAGCAGTTCCAGGTGATCGTGCGCGAGCGTCCGTCCTATCTCGATGCGGCCGCGATGCTGGGCCTCGCGAGCTACCTGGCCGGGGACGGGCTGGCGGCGCGCTCGGTGTGGGAGGAGCTGCGGGCCCGCCGGCCCGAGGATCCGCGCGTCGAGGCCTACCTTGCGTTGCTCTCGCGGTCCGACGTCGAAACCGTTCCCGCGTCGGGGAAGAAGAGAAAGAAGTGAGGTCCGCCCGTCGCGCCGCGGCGCTGCTGCTGGTTCTGTTGTCCTGCACCCGTTCCGCTGCCAATCATGAAGAGCTCGGCGACCGCGCCTATGCGGCCGGGCAATATGCCGACGCGCTTGCGGAGTATCAGCTCGGGCGCCGCGCGAGCCCGGGAAGTGGCCCATTGCTCGCCAAACTCGGGGCCGCGGCCGTGCACGCGGAGGACTACGCGCTCGCGGCCGAGGCCTACCGGACGCTGGCGCGCCGGGATCGCTCCCGCACCGAGGAAGCCGCCGACGGGCTCGATCGCGTAGCCCGGGCGGCGCTGGCGGCCAATGACCGTACCGCGCTCGCCAGCGCCCTGTCGGGGCTGCGGGAGATCGCTCCACGGCGCCCCTTGGGCCGCTATGTCGTGCTGGCGGCCTTGGATGCGGTGGACCGCGGCGATACCGCCGAGGCCGCCGCCCTGCTGCCCGTCGCGGCGGCGTCCGCCTCCGACGTTTCGCGGGCGGACTCATTACTGTTCGTGTACGGCCGAGCGCTCGTGCGCATGCGCGACTGTGGCACCGCGGTGCGCGTCTTTGAAGGGGTCATCCGCCGCCAGCGCGCGGCGGCCGTGGTCGAACAGGCGCGCGAAGGACTCGGCCTGTGCGCGCTGGTCGAGGGGCAGATGGCGCTCGAGCAGGGACGTCCGGCCGATGCCGAGGGGTGGTTCCGGCGCGCGACCGCGCCGGGCGCGTCGACCGACGTCACCCGCGCCGCGTTTTTAGGTCTCGGCGACGTGCGCATGGCGCAGGGAGACCTGGCGGGAGCGATGGAGAGTTATCAGCAGGCGCTGCTCGGAGGGACGCCTGGAGATACCATTTCACAGCGGGCGCAGGAAAAGCTCAACGCATTGGGAAAGGCCGAGCCGTAATGATCAGGCAGCAAATTACCGGCGTGATCGCATGTGCAGTGTTGGCCGCGACGGCTGCGTGTGGCGGACCCAAACAGGCGCAGACCGTTCCGGAGGTGCAGCCCGAGGCCGAGCTGGCTCGCGGGATGGAGCTGTTTCGGCGCGGGCAGTTCCGCAAGGCGCAGGTCATTTTCCAGCGGCTGACGTTCGAGTTCAGCGTCACGCAGGACGAGATGGCGCAGGCGCGCTATTACGTTGGCGAGTGCAATTTCCAGCTCGGGGACTACGTTCAGGCTGCGTCGGACTTCCGCAAAGTCGCGGACGAATTCTCGACCACGCCATTCGCGCCAACGGCATTGCTGCGCGCCGGCGACGCCAACCTGCGCCTGTGGCATCGTCCCGAGCTGGATCCCAGCTACGGCGAGACCGCTCTCGCGATCTATCAAGAGCTCGCCGGGCGCTATCCGGATAGCGACGCGGCCGGGCGCGCGCGGCTCCACGTCCGCCGGCTGGAAAACAAGTTCGCCGAAAAGGCATACAAGACCGGCATCTTTTACATGCGCCGGAAGGCGTTCGACTCCGCGATCATTTACTTCAAGGATGTGATCGCGGCCTATCCCAACGCCCAGCGCGCGCCCGACGCGCTGCTGCGCCTGGTCGACAGTTATCGCGCGATCGGTTATACGCAGGAACTGCAGGAAACCTGCGAGCACCTCCGCCGCTTCTACCCGAACGCGTCGCGGCTTGACTCGAGCTGTCCCGCGTCCGCCGCCACTCCTACCTGAGGCGTGACGCGCGAAGCGCTGTTCGGGGGCTCGTTCGACCCCGTGCACGTTGCGCATCTGATAGTCGCGGAAGCCGCGGCAGACGAGCTCGACGCGACCGTCCGCCTGCTCCCGGCCCGCGAGCAACCCTTCAAGCGGGCCGCCCATCAGGCATCGGCGGAGCAGCGCGCCGAAATGCTCGATCGCGCCGTCAGTGGCAACCCCCGGCTCCGCGTCGAACGAGTGGAGTTGGGCCTGCCGAGCCCGTCCTATACGGTCCGGACGTTGCGGGCCCTGGCGGAACGAGAGCCCGGGAACCGAGTCCTGTTATTGTTAGGGGCGGACGCCGCGCGGGATCTGGCGGCGTGGTGGGAAGTTGAAGCGCTTCCGGGACTTGCCGATGTCGTCGTCTTTGCGCGGCCGGGCGCCTCTGTGCCGCGGCATCCCCTGATCAGCCGGGTGATCCCCGTGCCGTCGATCGACCTGTCCGCGACCCAAGTGCGTGAGCGCGTCCAGCAGGGGCGCTCGATTCGATACTTAGTGCCCGAGGGAGTGCGCGAATACATCGCCGCCCACGGGTTGTACCGGTAGAGGGCGAATGGGTCCACGCTGGTTCACGAAGATCTTCGGAACGCGGTTCAATCGTGAGCTGAAACGTATCCAGCCGGTCGTGGATGCGATTCACGAGCACGAAGCGCGCCTCAAGAATTTCACCGACGGCGAGCTGCAGGCGCAGACCGGAAAGTTCCGCGAGCGCATCGCGGAGCGCACGGGGGAGCTGCACGCGGACGTCGAGCGCCTGAAGAAGGAAAAGCACGACTGTCCCAATCCCGAAGAGCGCGCCAATCTCAGCGACCAGCTGCGGAAAGCGGAGCAGGCGTTCATCAGCGAGCTGCAGCGCACGCTCGACGATCTGCTGCCCGAAGCCTTCGCGACGGTGCGCGAGGCGTCGCGCCGGCTGCTGGGGAGCGACGTCGTCGTCACGGGGCACACGCTGAAGTGGGACATGGTGCCGTACGACGTGCAGCTCATCGGCGGCATCGTGCTGCACCAGGGGAAGATCGCGGAGATGGCGACCGGCGAAGGCAAGACGCTGGTCGCGACGCTGCCGCTGTATCTCAACGCCCTCGCGGGCCGCGGCACGCACCTCGTGACGGTCAACAACTATCTCGCGCGGCGCGACTCGCAGTGGATGGGCCACCTCTTCAAGTGGCTCGGCCTCACCGTCGGCTGCATCGACGACTCGCAGCCCGGAAGCCCCGAGCGCCGCGCCGCCTATCTGTGTGACATCACGTACGGCACGAACAACGAATTCGGATTCGACTACCTGCGCGACAACATGGTCGGCAGCCTGGAGCATCGCGTGCAGCGCGGCCATGTGTACGCGATCATCGACGAAGTCGATTCGATTCTGATCGACGAGGCGCGGACGCCGTTGATCATCTCCGGCGCCGTCGGCGCCGAGTCGGACGAGAAGTACGCGCAGTTCAACACCCAGGTCGTCCAGCTCGTGCGCAAGCAGACCGCGATCGCCAACGACCTCATCGCGAAGGGCGAAACGCTGCTGGCCAATCCCGACACCAACTACGACGGCGCGAAGCTGCTGTACAAAGCGCAGCTTGGCATGCCCAAGAACCGGAAGCTGCTCAAGCTGCTGAACGAACAGGGTGTGAAGCAGCTGGTACAGCGCGTCGAGCTTGACCGCCTGGCCGATCGCAAGCTTCCCGCGCGCGACCAGAAGATGCGGGATGTGGAAGACGATCTCTATTTCGTGATGGACGAGCGCGGCCGCTCCGTCCATCTGACCGCCAAGGGCGTGGAAACGATGTCGCCGCAGGACCCGACGCTGTTCGTCGTGCCCGACATCTCGCACGCCGTGCACGAGCTGGAGCACGACACCGAGCTGTCACCCACGCAGAAGATCGAGCGCCGCCGCGCGGTGGAAGCCGAGTACGCCACCAAGAGCGAAACGCTGCACATCATTCACAAGCTGCTGCAGGCGCATGCGCTCTACGAAAAAGACGTCGAATACGTGGTGCAGGACGGGCAGGTTTTCATCGTGGATGAGTTCACCGGCCGGTTGATGCCGGGACGGCGCTGGTCGGACGGCCTGCACCAGGCGGTGGAAGCCAAGGAGGGCGTGGCCGTGCGCGAGGAAACGCAGACGCTCGCCACGATCACGATCCAGAACTACTTCCGGATGTACGAGAAGCTCGCCGGCATGACGGGCACCGCCGAGACGGAAGAGACCGAATTCCACCAGATCTACAAGCTCGAAGTCGTCGTCATCCCCACGAACCGGCCGGTGCGGCGCGTGGACAAGCACGACCTCGTCTACAAGACGCGCAAAGAGAAGTACGACGCGATCATGGAGGAGGTGGAGCGGCAGCACAAGCGCGGCCTGCCGGTGCTGGTCGGGACGACGAACGTCGAGGTGTCGGAGACGCTGGCCCGCCTGTTGAAGCGGCGCGGGCTCAAGCACGAAGTGCTGAACGCCAAGTACCACCAGCGCGAAGCGGAAATCGTGGCGCAGGCGGGGCAGCCCGGCTCGATCACGATCGCGACCAACATGGCCGGCCGCGGCACCGACATCAAACTCGGCCCGGGCGTCAAGAAGTGTCAGGTCTGCGGCATCAAGTCCCGTGAGGCGCCGTTCGGCCAGAAGCTCGAGCCGCCCGATCTGACAGCCGAGCAGATCAAGGAGCTCAAGTGCAACGAGGATCCCCCGTGCGGCCTGGTCATCGTCGGCACCGAGCGGCACGAAGCCCGGCGCATCGACCGGCAGCTGCGCGGCCGCTCCGGCCGCCAGGGCGATCCGGGCCAGAGCATCTTCTACCTGTCGCTCGAAGACGACCTGATGCGCCTGTTCGGCTCCGACCGGATCGCGCGCATCATGGACCGCACCGGCTCCGAGGAGGGGGAAGTCATCACCCATCCCTGGGTGACGGCGGCGATCGGCCAGGCGCAAAAGCGCGTCGAGCTCCAGAACTTCCAGGCACGCAAGCGGCTGCTGCAATTCGACGACGTCATGAACCAGCAGCGCGAGGTCATCTACTCACAGCGGCTGTACGCGCTCGAGGGCGGGGAAGAGCTGAAGGCCGAGGCGCTGCGGATGATCGATAGCGCGCTCGAGCGGCACGCCGACGGCCTGATCGCGGAGTACGACGACCCCGGCCAGTGGGACCGCGCGCTGATCGAGACGGAGTTC